>CANJKY010000303.1 GCA_947474875.1 Gemmataceae bacterium | reverse complement strand
CATCCTCCGCGGGCTCGACCGGTTGATCACCGCCCTCGACGTACCCACACAGGCGTGCTGCCTGGCGCACGTCACCACCCAACTGGCCGCCCTCGACCGCGGCGCGCCGGTCGATCTGCTGTTCCAGTCGGTGGCGGGCACGCAGGAGGCAAATGCGAGCTTCGGTGTGACGTTTCCGCTTCTTGCCGAGGGGCGGGAGCGAGTGTTGGCGTCGCACCGCGTGCGGGATGTGCCGTGGGTTGGGGAGCAGGTGATGTACTTCGAAACCGGCCAGGGGAGCGCGCTGTCGGCCGAGGCGCACCACGGGGTGGACCAGCTCACTCTGGAAGCCCGGGCGCAGGCGGTGGCGCGGGCGTTCGACCCGTTCCTGGTGAACAGCGTGGTCGGGTTCATCGGCCCAGAGTACCTGGCCGACGAGCGGCAGATCGTCCGCGCCGGGTTGGAGGACCACTTCGTCGGCAAGCTGCTCGGCCTGCCCATGGGAGTGGACGTGTGCTACACCAACCACGCCGACGCGGATCAGAACTCGGCCGACAACCTGCTGGTGCTGCTCGCCGCCGCCGGGTGCAACTACGTCATGGGCGTGCCCTGCTCGGACGACGTGATGCTCAACTACCAGTCCACCAGCTACCACGACGCGGCCACCGTGCGGGAGCTGTTCGGGCTGCGGCCGGCCCCGGAGTTCACCGCCTGGCTAGAGCGGAGCGGGGTGTTCCGGGGCGGGAGACTGGCGGCCGACGCACCGGCCCTGCTCGGCCGCCTGACCCGCGTCCTCGATGGATGACCCCATGCCCGACACGCCCGAAGCGGCGAGCGACCCGGACGACCTGCGAACCCTGCACGCGCTCGGGTACAAGCAGGAGCTGGCGCGGGTGCTCGGCGGGTTCTCCAACTTCGCCCTGTCCCTGTCCATCATCTGCATTCTGGCCGGCGGGCTGACCTCGTTCCACGTCGGGTTCGCCGCCGCCGGCGAGGCGAGCGTCGGGCTCGGCTGGCCGCTTTGCTGCCTGCTGTCGCTGGCGGTGGCGGCCACGATGGGGCAGGTGGCCAGCGCCTTCCCCACCGCCGGCGGGCTGTACCACTGGGCGGCCATCCTCGGCGGGCGGGGATGGGGGTGGGCGACGGCGTGGTTCAACCTGGCCGGACTGGTGACGGTGCTGGCGGCCATCAACGTCGGCACCGTCTCGTTCGCCACCTCGGTGTTCGCCCCAGGCGCCCCGCTCGACCCGCTCACCCAGTTCGTGGCGGTGGCCGCAATCACCGCCTCGCACGCCGTCCTCAACCACCTCGGCATCCGGGTGACGCGGGTGCTGACCGACTTCAGCGGCTACCTGATCCTGATCGTCGCCGCCGCGCTGACGATTGCCCTGCTCGCGTCGGCCGAATCGATCGACCTGACCCGGCTGGTCACGTTCACGAACTACACCGGCCTGCCGCCCGACAAACCGGTGTGGCCTCATCCGGTGCCGGTCGGGTGGGCGTTCGCCCTCGGGCTGCTTCTGCCGGCGTACACCATCACCGGGTTCGACGCCTCGGCGCACGCGGCCGAGGAGACGGTCCACGCGGCGGCGAACGTGCCGCGGGGGATCGTGCGGTCGGTGCTGGTGTCCGGGGTGTGCGGGTGGGTGATGCTGGCAGCAGTCGTACTGGCGATGCGCGACCCGGCGGCAACCGCGGCAGCCGGCGACGGGGCGTTCGCCCACGCCCTGTTCGGGGCGGTGCCGCAGGGGGTGGCGTGGGTGTTGTGCGGCGGGGCGGTGGCGGCCCAGTACCTGTGCGGGCTGGCGACCGTCACCTCCGCCTCCCGCATGGCGTTCGCCTTCGCCCGCGACGGCGGGCTGCCGTTTTCCCGGGCGGTGCGGTTCGTGTCCCCGCGGTTCCGCACCCCGCCAGTCGCCATCTGGGGGGTGGCGGTGGCAGCCGCGCTGTTCACCGTTTACACCCCGGTTTATTCGACCATCACCGCCGTGTGCGTCATCTTCCTGTACGTGTCGTATGTGATCCCCACGGCCATCGGGCTGCTCGCTTACGGGCGGTGGTGGACGACGTTCGGGCCGTGGCAGCTCGGCCGCTGGTACCGCCCGCTGGCGGTGGTGAGCGTGATCGGGTGCGCCGCCCTGCTGGTGATCGGCATGCAGTCACCGAACGAGCAGGCGGCGGGGGTGGTCGGAGGGATGGTCGCGGCGTTGTTGGTCGGCTGGCTCGCCCACGCCCGCCGACACTTCCCGGGTCCGCCGCACCTCCGCCCACCGCAACCGGAGGCGTCATGAACGAGCCGGCCCTTACCCCGGACGATGACGAACTCGTGCGGCGGGTGCTGGAGCTGACCCCTGCGCGGCTACTAGCCGGTCGCGCCGGCACCGGCTACCGAACGACCACCGCGCTACAACTGCGGGCAGACCACGCGGCCGCCCGCGACGCGGTTCACGCTGAGCTCGACCTGAAGGCGGCGTTCGGGGACGACCGCATCGCCGGGTTTTTGCTGTTCTGGGCGCAGTCGCAGGCCAGGTCGAAGGCCGAGTACCTGATGCGGCCGGACCTCGGCCGACGGTTGGATGAGGCGTCACGGGAGCGGATCGCATCCCACTGCCCGGCGGGCGCCGACTTCCAGGTGGTGATCGGCGACGGGCTGTCCGCGATGGCTGTCACTACACAAGCCCCGCCGCTGCTCGACCGACTGTGGGAGGGGGCGAAGACCCGCGGCTGGCGGTTCGGGCGACCGTTCGCGGTGCGATTCTGCCGCGTGGGGGTGCTGAACGACGTGGGCGACCTGCTGACCCCCGAGGTGGTGGTGCTCCTCATCGGCGAGCGGCCGGGGCTGGCGACTGCCGAGAGCCTGTCCGCGTACCTGGCGTTCCGCCCGCGGGCCGGGCACACCGACGCCCACCGCAACCTGATCTCGAACATCCACCCACGGGGGGTGCCGATCGATGCCGCCGCGGTCCGAATCCTCGCCCTCGCGGAATCGTTGCGGGCGGCCGGGCGAAGTGGCGTGGGGCTGACCGAAATGGGTGACAGTAGCCTTCCCCAACCGGGTCAGTTGAGCCGAAATGGGTAACCAGACACCCACCGATCGACTTTCAAGGTGGCGACGGCGGGGGTGGGCGCTGCCAGCTTGGAGTGCCTGGGTCCGCGGCTTACGCTCCCGGGAGCCAAGCGACTGCTCGTTCGATTTCGAGACGGTGGGGTGCCCCGTTCGCTCAGGGAATATGCTGCTGTACGCCTGGCTCGCAGATACACTCGGCTGCCGCCTTCACCCGGCAGAGGGCCTGCTCGGCGTCGCGGTGGTCGATCTTGGCCCAGCGTTGCTACCGCTCCCCCTCAGCCGGGTTAGCCCATCCTCCACCAGGTCCGTGGCGTCCGCCTCCAACTTCGCGAGCGAGCCGACCAGGAACACCAGCCCGATGACCACCGGGGCACCGACGCCAGCCCTTCCAGGCCGAGTTAGACGAGTGCCCGGCCGTGCAACCCGCCGACGGCGAACACTGCGGGGAGGAACAGGCCGCCGGCACCATCCACCGTGTAAGGCGTGTCGAGTTTCTAGGCCAGAATCCGAACCATCGCCGCGCGGTACAACAGTCATAGCCGCCCTGCCCCACCGCCCACCCGCCCCACACTGGAAGCCTCCCCGTGTACCCTCGTCCGGCTTACGCACTGTTCACACTTCTCGCGGTCCTCGGTTCGGCCGAGGCCGACTATCCAGGCTGGGCACACACAGGATCGGTGTTCGTTCTCACCACACCTGACGGGGCCGACCTGCCGGTGTCGGCGGTGGTCGAAGACTTCCCGCTGCTCGTCCGCCTGCACAAAGACTTCTTCGACTTCAGCCAGGCCCAGGCGAACGGCGGCGACCTGCGGTTCGCCACGGCCGACGGCAACCCGTTGCCCTACCAGATCGAGGAGTGGGACGTGAAAGGCGGCACGGCGAGCGTGTGGGTTCGCATCCCGAAGATCACCGGGAACGCCCGCCAGGAGCTCAAATTACACTGGGGCAAGCCGGACGCGATGAGCGAGTCGGACGGGAAAGCGGTGTTCGGCCGGTCGAACGGCTTCCTCAGCGTGTGGCACATGAACGACGCGGTGAAGGACGAGGTGGGCACCGTCGAGTCGATAGACGCGGGCACGACGGCCATCACAGGAGTCGTCGGTTCAGCCCGGCACTTCCCGGGCCGGAAGGGGGTTTCGGGCGGCGATAAGGTCGTCGGCTACCCGGTCGGGGCCGCGTCGCACACCACCGAGGCGTGGTTCCGGCCCGAGAAGCCGAACACCACCGTCGTCGGATGGGGCAACGAGCACGGGCAGGGCAAGGTGGTGATGCAGTACCGCAGCCCGCCCCACGTGAACATGGACTGCTGGTTCTCCGGCGCGAACGTGTCGGGGAAGCGGAACATCCCACTCGGCGAGTGGGCGCATGTCGTCCACACCTACGAAAAGGGCGAGGCGCGGCTGTACGTGAACGGGATTCTCGACAGCGTGTCCAAAGCGGCCGGCGCCCCGCTCGCCGTCAAGTCCCCCGCCCGCCTGTTCATCGGCGGGTGGGTCAACAACTACGACTTCGTCGGCGACATCGACGAGGTGCGGCTGTCGGGTGTCGTCCGCTCGCCCGAGTGGGTGAAGTTGCAGTACGAGAACCAGAAACCGAACCAGACACTCGTCGGGCCGGTGGTGCAGCCGGGCACAGAGTTCGAATGTTTGACCACGGAAACGGTGATGCCCGAGGGCAAGAGTATCACCTACGATGCCAAGGCGGGCGGGGCGCAGAAGGTGTACTGGGTGGTGAAACGGAACGGGAATGAGACGGTCGTTGCGACCGATCGGCTGAAGTACACGTTCGACGCCGGCCGGGTGGTCGGTGACACCGCGTTGACGGTCCTGGTGAAGGCAGTTTACCCGACCGAGGTGAAGACGAAGGAAATCGCCGTCACGATCAAGGACGTCATCCCCGAACCGCAGTTCACGCTCAACGCGCCCGCCACCTGGGACGGCCGCAAGCCGGTCGAGATCGTTCCCCGGGTGGAGAACCTTCAAGCCATGCAAGCAGCCGGTGCCGGTCGGCTGAACTACTCGTGGACGGCATCCGACATCGCGGTGATCAAGGAGGTCGTCGACGGCAAACTGGTCCTCAAGCGGGCGCAGAACAGCGGCACGCTGACCGTGCGGGTGGCCGTCGACAACGGCGGCACGCCGACGGTGCGCAGCGCGACGATCGCAGTGAAGGAGCCGGATGCCGACCCGTGGGTGGCCCGCCGCCCGGACAGGGACGAGAAGCCGGTGGCGGGGCAGTTCTTCCCACGCGGCGAAACCGGCGTCGGCACGTTGCACTACAACGGCACGCTGAAGGACGCCGCCGACGGCGTGTTCCTCAAGCTGTACGCCGACGGCAAGCTGATCGACACCGCCACAGCGAAGCCTGCGGCGGACAAGTCGTATGCTCTGTCGCACGCGCTCCGGTCCGGCCTCATCAAGTACAAGACCGAGTTCGGCACCAGGACCGGCCACGTCGAGACGGTGCTCGACACGGTGGACGACCTGGTGTGCGGGGACGTGTACCTGATCGACGGCCAGTCGAACGCCGAGGCCACCGACGTGGGT
>CANJKY010000302.1 GCA_947474875.1 Gemmataceae bacterium | reverse complement strand
GTGAGCCCCAGCGTGAGCCCCAGCGTGAGCACCAGACTGTACGTCGGCAACCTGCCGGCCGGCACCACCGACGACGACCTGACCGAGCTGTTCGCCCGGTACGGCACGGTGGCCACCGCCGGGGTGGTGGTGGACAAGAACACCGGTCGCAGCCGCGGGTTCGCCATCGTCGAGATGAGCGACGGGGCGGACGTCGCCATCCGGGCGACGAACGGCTCGGCGTTCCAGGGGCGGACGATGATGGTGAGCGAGGCGACGCCGCGGCCGACCCGCCCGGTCGCCCCCGTCCTGCCGCTCGCCGCCCGCCGTTCCTGATCCTGCCGACCCGCCCGGGTCGGTATAACGGTCGGCACGCCGGTCCCTCGTCCGTCGGAGCCGCCCCATGCGCCCGCTCGCCTGTCTCGCCGTCGTCGTCCTCACTTCGCTGGCCCCGGCCGCCGACCCGAAGGCGGCGGTGTTCACCCTCACCTTCGACAAGGCCCAACTCGCCCAGCCGTTCACCGGCCGGGTGGTGGTCGTGCTCAGCCGGGCCAAACCCACGACGGTCATCCGCAGCCTGAGCTGGGGGAACACCGAGCCGGCGTTCGCCGTGGACGTGAAGGGGTGGAAGCCGGGCACGCCTCTCACCATCGGGGCCGATGCCATCTCCACCGTGCCGCTGAAGGACGTGAAGCCGGGCACCTACTTCGCCCAGGCCGTGCTGGACCGCGACCTGGGCGGCATCAGCTTTGCCGCCAGCCCCGGCAACCTGTACTCGAAGCCGGCCGAGCTGAAAGACTTCGACCCGACCACCGCCGGTGACATCGCCCTGACGCTCGACCAGGTGGCGGCCGACCGCGAGTTCAAGGAGACCGACACCGTCAAGCTGGTGGACGTCGAGAGCAAGCTGCTGACGCGGTTCCACGGCCGGCCGGTTCGGATGCGTGCCGGGGTGGTGCTGCCGCCGTCGTTCGCCAAGGAATCGGACCGCAAGTACCCGGTGGTTTACGAAGTGACCGGGTTCGGCGGGGACCACTTCGCCGCGTTCGGGGCGGCCGCCCGCAAGGCTTGGAACCTGGCCGGCACCGAGTTCGTGTGGGTGGTGCTGGACGGCAACTGCCGGCTCGGGCACCACGTGTTCGCCGACTCGGCGAACAACGGCCCGCGGGGGACAGCGCTGGTGGAGGAGTTGATCCCGCACATCGAGAAGGCGTACCGCGGCATCGGCACGCCCGCCGCCCGCCTCGTCACCGGGCACTCGTCCGGCGGGTGGAGCAGCCTGTGGCTGCAGGTGGCGTACCCGGACACGTTCGGCGGGTGCTGGAGCACCTCCCCGGACCCGGTGGACTTCCGCGACTTCCAGCGGGTGGACATTTACACGCCGAACGCCAATCTGTTCACCGACCCGAAGAGCGGGCGGCGGGCGCTGTCCCGTAGTAGCGGTCGGGGGACGATGTACTTCGACTCGTTCTCGAAGATGGAGGAGGTGATGGGCCGGGGCGGGCAACTGGAGTCGTTCGAGGCGGTGTTCAGCCCGCGGGGGAAGGACGGCAAGCCGCTCAAGCTGTGGGACCGCAAGACCGGGGCGATCGACCCGGACGTGGCCGAGGCGTGGGAGCCGTACGACATCAGCCTAAAGCTGAAGCGGGAGTGGGCGACGCTCGGGTCGAGGCTGGCCGGCAAGGTGCACGTGTACATGGGCGACGAGGACACGTTCTACCTGGACGGGGCCGCCCGGCTGCTGAAGAAGCGGGTGGCGAAGTTGGGGGCCGACGCGGTGGTGGAGATGTTCCCCGGCAAGACGCACGCACTGGTGGACGCCAAGCTGCGGGAGCGGATGAACCAGGAGATGGCGGCGGCCGTCGCGAAGGCGGTCCCGGTCCGGGACGGGAAGTAATCCCGACCACACGCTCGCTCGTTCGGTCGAACTGGATCGGCGAGAGCAACGGACTATAATCCGCGTATCCTTCCGCCGCCCGGCCGGTGCCGCCTGCCACGAGGCGTCTATGCCGTTGTCCCAGCTCGCCGCCGTCGCCGAACTCGTCTACGACCGCCTGCCCGTCACCGTCATCCGGTTCGACCGCGACTACCGGTTCCTGTTCGTCAACCGCCGGTACGCCGAGCAGGTGGGGCAGCCGGCGGCCGAGCTGATCGGCCGCACGTTCGCCGACCTGACCATCCCGGTGCCGGAGGGGTCGCGGCGGGCGTTCGGGTTGGCCGCCGGGCGGGCGTTCGCCGGCGAGCCGGACGAGTGCTCGTTCGACATCGGCCCGCCGACCGCCGTGCGGACCGTACACGCGCTGTTCCTGCCCGAGTTCGACCCGGCCGGGCGGGTGGCGAGCGTGCTGAGCGTGGGCACCGACGTGACCGCGTTCCGGGAGGCGGAGGCGGCCCGGCGGGAGGCGGCGGGGCTGTTCCACACGTTCATGGACGCCAACCCGGCGGTGGCGTGGATGAAGGACGCGGACGGGCGGTACGTGTACCTGAGCGAGTCGTACCGGCGGCAGCTCGGGGCGGACGCCGGGTGGCTGGGGAAGACGGACCACGACGTGTGGCCGGCGGCCGAGGCGGAGCAGTTCCGGGCGAACGACCGGCGGGTGCTGGCCGGCGGGGCGGCCGAGCAGATGACCGAGACGGCGGCGGCGGCCGACGGCACCACCCGCACCTGGCTGAGCGTCAAGTTCCCGTTCACCGACGCGGCCGGGCGGCGGTTCGTCGGCGGGCTGGGCATCGAGCTGACCGGCCAGCTGCGGGCGGAGGCGGAGAAGCGGGCGGCGGAGGAGCAGCGGAAGCACGAGAAGCAAATCCTGCACGCGCAGAAGCTGGAGTCGCTCGGCGTGCTGGCCGGGGGCATCGCGCACGACTTCAACAACCTGCTCACCGGCATCCTCGGGTACGCCTCCCTCGCCCGGCTGGAGCTGCAGGCGACCGGGCACCCGGCGGCCGCCCACCTGGAGCACATCGAGAAGGGGGCGGTGCGGGCGGCCGACCTGTGCGGGCAGATGCTGGCGTACGCCGGCAAGGGGCAGGTGGCCGTCCAGCCGACCGACCTGAACCGGCTGGTGCAGGAGATGGCCAGCCTGCTGGCCATGACCATCTCGAAGAAGGCGGTGCTGCGGTTCGACCTGGCCCGCGACCTGCCGGCGGTGAGCGGCGACCCGACCCAACTGCGGCAGGTGGCCATGAACCTGATCACCAACGCGTCCGACGCCATCGGCGACCGCAGCGGGCTGATCGGCGTCGCCACCGGCACCATCGACGCGGACGCCGTGTACCTGGCGGACATCGGGGCGGCCGACCTGCCCCCGCGGCGGTACGTCACCCTGGAGGTGTCGGACAACGGGTGCGGGATGAGCGAGGAGACGAAGGCCCGCATCTTCGAGCCGTTCTTCACCACCAAGTTCACCGGCCGCGGCCTCGGGCTGAGCGCGGTGGCCGGCATCGTGCGGAGCCACGGCGGGGCGATCAAGGTGTACTCGCAGGCGGGGAAGGGCACCACGTTCAAGGTGCTCCTGCCGGCCACCGCCGCGGCCGCCCCGCCGGACACGCCCCCGCCCGCCCTGCGGGCGGCGTTCGGCCGCGGGCGGGCGGTGCTGGTGGTGGACGACGAGGAGGCGGTGCGGGTGCTCATCCGCAAGGTGCTGACCGCCGCCGGGTTCGAGGCCGAGCTGGCGGCCGACGGGCGGGCCGGGGTGGCCGCGTTCGCCGCCCGCCCGCACCACTTCGCCCTGGCCCTGGTGGACCTGACCATGCCGCACCTGGGCGGGGCGGACGTGTTCCGCGAGCTGCGGGCCGTTCGCAAGGACGTGAGCGTCGTCCTGATGAGCGGGTTCGCCGAGGCGGACGCCACCGCCGGGTTCGCCGGCAAGGGGCTGGCCGGGTTCCTCCGCAAGCCGTTCACCGTGCCCGACCTGTTGGCCGCCGTCCGCGCCGCCGTCGGGGCGTAAGCGGGCGGCTTGAGAGTGGTAGGCACACTCCGTGTGCCGTTCGGGTTGACGGCACACGGAGTGTGCCTACCACTCTCAGACAGCGGCTACCCGGGTAACGCCCCGGTAACGCCGGCTGGCGGACGGGCGGCGGGCGCGGCATAACGGACGGTGCCCCGGAGGCCGCCGATGCTCCGCTCCCTCGCCGCACTTCTGCTCGCCGCCATACCGCTCTCCGCGGCCGACCTCCCCGTCAAGCCGGTCTACTTCCAGACCATCCCCTACGACGTGCTGACCGACGCCCGCGGCACCCCGTGGTTCCGCGACGCGGGTGGCATCCATGACGCGAAGGGCGAACTGGTATGTCGGCAGCCGGAGGGTCGGTGGCTGCTGGCCGACCGATCCGGGCGGTTCTGGTTCGCCGGCCCTCAGGATCACGGGTTCGCGTCGGACATCCGGTACTACGAGCAGGGCAAGTTGGTCGATCCGAAGATCAGATCTCGCGGCGGGGTGTGGGAGGACACGAGCGGCCGGGTGTTCGCGTTCGACGGGCGGGCGGTACACATCCTGGCCGACGGCCACTGGACGACGCACACGAACATGATGCCGAAGGAGGTTCGCAACACCGGCCAGGCGGGGTTCGTGGAAGACCCGAAGGGGCGGGTGTGGATGTGGCTCACCCGCGGGAGCGACCTGGGCGGGGCATGGGCGTTCGACGGCAAGACCTGGTCCCGGCACGACATGCCCGGAGCCGCGGCCACCGACCGGGTGCGGCTGGTGCTGCCGTTCGCCGACGACTGGTTCCTGCTGGCGGTGCAGCCGGAGGGCGGCGACCCGAACACCCCGCCGCTGGTGCCGTTCAGCCCGAGCCGCACGCCGGACCAGATCGCGAAGGCGAAGCCGTTCGCCGGCCTGCCGCTCGACCGCATGGCGTACCGTGGCGAGGCGCTCGACGGCAAGCGGCACTTCTACCGGCACGTGGCGTACACCGCGCAGGGGACCGACCCGGCGTCGAGTTGGGCCGTCACAGCCGCCGGGGTGGTGACGCAGGTGAACGACGACGATCCGCGGCAGGCGATCGACCCCCGCCTGATGGCCCTGACCGGGCCGAGCGTCACCGCCGTCACCACGGTGTTCGCCAAACCGGGCGAGCAGGTCGGGCGCACGATCACCACCGAGGGTAAGTGGGGGGGGCATTGCCGGGACGCGGACGGGCGAATCTACATCCGCGGCGGGCGGATGCCGGACATGTCGTGGACCGAGGCCACGCACGTCTTCTGGCCGGCGAAGGAGCAGTTCGGCGACGTGCTGCGGATGACGCCGTTCAAGCCGGAGGACCGGGTGTGGGGGTTGTTCCGTGACGCCGCCGGCACCGCCTTCGCCCGGGCTTACGGGCTGACCGACGCCATCCGTCGTTGGGACGGCGCCAGGTGGGTGAAGACGCCGATCGCGACCGAGGCGGAGAGCGCGACGGTCGGGTTCGATCAGGTGGGGTACTCGACGGCGGCCGACGGGCGGACCGTGTTCGCGCGGGTGACGCCGCGGCCAGACCGCAAGGACGACGACCAGCCGTACTGGGTGTGCGAGGCGTGGACGCACAAGGACGGGGCGTGGAGCGACGCCCACCCGCCGGCCGAGCTGCTGGCGGCGAAGAGGAAGGAACTGATCGCCGGCCGCGTTCAGCCGCAGCGGACG
>CANJKY010000301.1 GCA_947474875.1 Gemmataceae bacterium | reverse complement strand
GCTCTCTCGTTCAGCTTGGTGGCCGGGTCGGTGCGGAACCCGGTGGTCAACCGCCCGCGAACCTGTTCCTCGATCTGATACCGCGACGTGCCCAACTGGTTGCACCGCTCAGCCAGCTTGCCCAGCGCCTCCCGCTCCGTGGCGGGCGCCGCCGGGATGGGGATGTTCTCCATGTACTGCGTGAACAGTCGGTACTGCCAACGGTTCGAGCGGAGGCGAAGGGGTTGGGCGGTCTTGCTGATGTAGAACCACGACGCCCACGACGACAGCACGGCCTGCACATACGGATCGGCGCACGCCACTCCGTAGACGGTGTTACCGAAACAGCGGCCGGTCGTGTCGATGCTGAACCGGGGGTAGTTGCCGATGTCCGGCCACACGATTTTCGGCCTGCCGAAGAAGTCCCAATACCCGCAAGAGCGGAGTTCCCACCAGAAGCGGCCTTGATCGCTCCGGGCCACGGCCGCGGTTCGGTGTTGCGAGAGGTAGGCGTGAACCGCGGGGTAGGTCCGGGCGAAGACGCTTTCCGCTTCCCCCCCAGCGGATGACCACGGCCAAGTGTGGTCGCCACTAGATTTGATGGCGAGTATGTATTCGCCGGACTCCTCGACATACCACGGGCGGACGTGTGTGCCTTGGATGAACGGCATCAGCAGTGCCGCGCTGTTCGGATCGTCCCGGATGAGTTGGACGCGGCGCTGCTCATCCACAACGAACACTTCGGTCAGGCCGGAGAGGATGCCGCGGTTGATCGTCGCTCCGGATGCCTCCGCCAGTCGTCGCCCGTTCGCCGTCAGTTTGCACCGCAGTGCGATCACCTCATCCGATTCCAACTCCCATGCGTCCCGGCCAAGGTGGTCGGTTCGCATCGGCGCTGCACTCGCAATCCGCTCGGACAGGTCTTCGGGCGGTCGCCCCGCTTGCAACCACTTCCACAGCTTCATCGGCCCGCCGGGTTCGCGCTTGCTGGCAACCAGAATGGTCGGGCGGATCATCTCGGCGTCCTCGAACGGCTGGAACTCGCCGAAGTCAATCATCGATTCCAGCCCGGCGTTCGTCGCCAGGTACTCCCGTAGCCCTTCACCGTAGGCGCCCCGCACCCACCCGCCGGAGGTGATGAACCCGAGTCGTCCGCCGGGTCGAAGCAGTTTCACCCCCAGCTCGTAGAAGTAGACGAACAGGTCGGCGGTGCTGGTGTGACTTTGGAACGCGACCGCCCAGTGCGGTTTGTACTCCTTGATCCACTCCTGCCGCACATACGGCGGGTTGCCGATGACCACGTCGAACCCGCCGCAAGCGAACACCTCCGGGAACCGCTGCCGCCAGCCGAACGCTTCCGGGTGGAACGCCGGGTCGGTGACGACGCTGTTCCCGCGGACGATGTTGTGATCCAGACTGGCGAGCGTCTTCCCCTCTTCGGCCGTCTTGATCCAGCACGACAGGCGGGCGATCTCCACCGCCTCCCCGTTCAGGTCCACCCCGTACAGGTTGTGTTCCAGAATCGCCTTGCGGATGTCGAACAGGGTCGGCCCGCGGAGCTGGGTGAGATACCCCTGCGCCCGCTCGTACTCGGCGAACAACTGGTCGAACGCTTCGATCAGGAACGCACCGCTGCCGCACGCCGGATCGACCACCCGGACGGTTTCCAACTCGGCCACCCACGCCTCCCAGAACTTCACCAGCGCCGCCGTCTGGGTGCTTTGCAGCTTGTCCGCCTTGAACGTCGCCGGGTCTTTCAGTGCGGTACGGGCGTTTGCCCCTTCGCCCTTTTTCGGGACGTTGGCTTCGTGGTTCTGCCGTAGCGTCTCGAACTTGGCATCCAGCACCGGGCGGAGGGTTTCGCGGACGATGTGGCGGGTGATGAACGCCGGCGTGTAGAACGCCCCCGCTTCCTTCCGGCTGTTCCGCTTCTGCTCCTTCGCCTTGCTCGCCACCACCTTCCCGGCAATTGCGTTCTGCATCTCCTCCAAGTCGGATATGGACTGCTCGAAGACGTGCCCCAGGATGTCCACGTCAACGAGCGGGGCATCAGTGTCGGCCGAACTGCCGTACTCGTAGTCGGACAGCAACTTGAACCCGGCGCACACCGTGTCCGGCACGGCCAGTGAGTCGATGAATTCGTCTTCGGCGAATAGCCCGCCGTTGTATTGCCAAATGCCGAGCGGCTTGCTCCCCTTGTCCACCGCCCGGAACAGCGACTTGAAGTTGTCCCACACCGGCCGCGGGTTGAACGGATCGGAGTGCTGGTAGGCGCGGGCGATAATGTCACCGGGGAGCAACTTGCGGTCTTCGGCGAAGGCGACGAACAGCACCCGGTCAAGAATCTTCTGGGTGGCGGCGAGCAGCTTGGCGGGGTCTTGGCCGGGGTTGTGCTTCTTCAGCGCGTCGAACGTGTGGATGCGGAGGGCGCGGTACTCGTCGTAGAACTGGCGGGTGAGTTCCCGGCCGAGCTTGGCGGAGTCGGCCAGTACCGCGTTCAGGTGGGTGCCGGCCGGGTCGAGCAACCGGTCCGCCCCGAGCAGGAACACGAACCGGGCGAACTCGGCGTCGTCGGCCGCCAGCTTCGCCAGCTCGAACCGCTCGTAGGTCCGCTGGTCGGCCTGCTTGGAGTACAGCCGCAGTTCGCGGAGGTTGGTGACCAGATACCAGTCGGTGTGTGAATTGACGGCGTACTTGAGCGCCTGATCCACGGCGGACAGCTTCCGCCCGGCGAACGGGATGTCGAGCGGGTCTTTCGGCCCCTTCCCTTCCACCATCACCACGAACTCGTCCGCCGCCCCCCCGAACCGGCCGAGTGCGGCGTCGGCGAACTTGCCGTCCACCTGCACCAGCGCCTCCCGCTTGAGCGTGTACGCCTCGGACGGCGGCGGGGTGTACCCGAGCAGTTCGACGAACACGTCGCGGAGGAAGTCGGCGAGCAGTTCGGTTTCCTTCCGCTTCTTGCCGGCGTCGGAGGCGAGCAGCTTCACCCACTCGGCCAGCTTCGGGCGGGCGGCCACGGCCGCGGGTGTGACGTTGAACTCAGCCAACTTCGGGCGGAGCGCGTCGGGCCGGAACAACGGCTTCACGTCGGCGGGCATGGGCGACCACTCGGCACGCGGGTGAGTGCGGCCGAGTGTATCCGACGGCGGATGCAATACAACGCCGGAGGTGCGATCGTCCGCACAAAAAGCTACCCGCCCCGCTTCTCGAACCCCGGCGGCAGGGAATCATCCAGGCCGCGGGGTTGGGTAGAGGGATCGGCAGGCGGGGCGGTGTTCACCAGTGCCATGACCGCGGCCCGGATGTGAGCGGGGAGCGTCGGCCAGCGTTCGACCAGCCGGGCCAGTTCTGAGGTATCGGTACATCCCCCGGTACATCCCGGATCGGCGAAGGCGTCGGATTGCCTGGAATTCGTGGGAATTTCGCTCGTGGCCGGGCGGTCTTTTAATCTGCGGGTCGTGGGTTCGACCCCCACCCGGCTCACTTTGCGATCCGATGCAACCCGACGCGAACTGGCGTCGGGTTGCTGCATTTCCAGGGGTTCGTTCCCTTCGCCCGGCATGTGCTCCGCCCGTTCCCATGCACATGACCGACGGCGGTCACGCCCTCAGGGCGGCGAGCAGCCTGGACAGGTCTTCCACCGCCACCGGCTTCACCAGGTGGCCGTCGCACCCGGCCGCCCGCGACCGCTCGCGGTCGTTCTCCTGCCCCCAGCCGGTGAGGGCGACGATGGTCACCGCCCGGCCCCACGGCTGCTCGCGGATCTGGCGGGCGGCGTCCAGCCCGTTCAGCCGCGGCATGCCCACGTCCATCAGGATCACCTCCGGCCGCACCCGCCCGGCCGCCTCCACCGCCTCCACCCCGTCGTGGGCGAGGGACACCTCGTTCCCCATGAGGCGGAGCATCATCGCCAGCGACTCGGCCCCGTCGCGGTTGTCGTCCACCACCAGGATGCGGCGGCCGGTCGTGGGGGCCGCCGCCCCATCGGCCGTCGCCCGACTGAGCGTGGGGGGCGTTTCCATCACGGGCAGCCGCACGGTGAACACGCTCCCGTGCCCCGGGTCGCCGCTCGCCGCGGTCACCGTGCCGCCGTGCATCTCCACCAGCCCCTTCACCAGCGCCAGCCCGATGCCCAGCCCGCCGGTGCTCCGCTCCACCGACCGGTCCACCTGGCTGAACATGTCGAAGATGTGCGGCAGCGAGGCGTCCGGGATGCCGATGCCGGTGTCCCGCACGGTCACCACCGCCTGCCCGTCCCGGGCCTCTGCGGACAGCCAGATGCGCCCGCCCGGCGGGGTGTACTTGACCGAGTTGCTGAGCAGGTTGCCGAACACCTGGGCGAGGCGGGTGAGGTCGGCATCCAGGTACGCCGGCTGGTCCGGGACGGACACGCTCAGCCGGTGCCCGGCCGCGTCGACGGCCGGGCGGACGGTCTCCACCGCGCTGGCGATCACGTCCGCCAGGGGCACCCGCGCCCGCCGCAGGGCCAGCTTGTTGCGGGTGATGCGGGACACGTCCAGCAGGTCGTCGATCAGCCGCACCATGTGGGTCAGCTGGCGGTCCATCATCCCCCGCGCCTTCTCGGCCGCCGCCGAGTCGTGGCCGGCCAGGTGCAGCACCTGCAGGCCGTTGCGGAGGGGGGCGAGCGGGTTCCGCAGCTCGTGCGCGAGCAGGGCCAGGAACTCGTCCTTCCGCCGGTCGGCGTCCCGAAGCTGCTCGACCAGCCGCTCCCGGTCCTCCACCGCCCGCCGGCGGGCGGTGATGTCGGTGAACAGGACGGCCACCCGGCGGGCGGCGGGCGGCCCGACCCGGAAGGCGTACACCTCGAACCACCGGTTCAACCCGGTGTACTCGTTGGCGAACCGCACCGGCTCGCCGGTGAGGGCCACCCGCCCGTAGTTGGCCAGCCAGTGCTCCTCGATGTCCGCGACGAACTCCCGCATCCGCCGCCCGACCACCGCCCGCATCCCGGACTGGGCCTCGAACGCCGGGTTCACCTCCAGGAACCGGTAGTCGACCGCCCGTGCGGGGTCGGCCGGGTCGAACAGCACCTCGATGACGCAGAACCCCTCGTCGATCGAGGTGAACAGCGTGCGGTACCGCGCCTCGCTCGCCCGTAGGTCTCGCTCGACGCGGGCCCGCTCGAGCGCCTCCCAGCACCGGCCGACGACCGTCGTCACCAGTTCGACCTCCTCCGCCGTCCACCGCCGCGGAGTGGTCTGGTGGACGGCTATGGCGGCGGTGAGCCGACCGTCCTTGAGGAGGGGCACGCAGACCACGGCCCGGGCGTTCGTCGAGCGGTACGCCGCCAGGTGTTCCGCGGCGACCCGCGGGTCCGCGTCCGCGTCCGCGACCACGTACGGCTCGCCCGCCCGCATCATCCGCAGGTGTTCGTCGCCGAACGCGGCGACCGGCCAGCGGCCGACGATGCTCGGCACCCCCCGGGCGTGGTCGCCGGTGATCACGTAGACGGACTCGTCCTCGACCTGGGCGTACGCGCAGCGGTCCACCTGGAGGTGCTCGGCCAGTAGCCGTGCGGACGTCCCCATCACTTCGTCCGGGTCGGTGAGCGGCTGGGTGGCGGCGGTCAGCTCGGACAGGAACCGGTGCCGCCCCTCGCTCTCCCGGAGT
>CANJKY010000300.1 GCA_947474875.1 Gemmataceae bacterium | reverse complement strand
GACTCCCGGGGCCGCGGCGTTTAAGAGACCGCTCGCGGAGCGAGCGGTCTACTTCTTAGTACATGTCGTCGTACCCGCCGCCGGCCTTCTTCTTCTCCCCATCCTTCGGCGCGTCGGCCACCAGCGCGTCGCTGGTCAGCAGAAGGGTGCTCACGCTGGCCGCGTTCTGAAGAGCGCTCCGCACCACCTTGGTCGGGTCGATGATGCCCTTCTTCAGCATGTCCGCGTACTCGCCGGCGCGGGCGTCGTACCCGTAGTTGGCGTCCTTGTTCTTCAGCACCTCGGACGCGATCACGTTGCCGTCGTCCCCGGCGTTCTCGCAGATCTGCTTGAGCGGGGCCTTGCACGCCCGCACCACGATGTTGAACCCGACCTCCTCGTCCTGGGTCAGGCCGGCCGCCTTCAGCCCCTCGCTCGCCCGCAGCAGGGCCACACCGCCGCCCGGCAGGATGCCCTCCTGGTTGGCCGCCCGGGTGGCGAACATGGCGTCCTCCACCCGCATCTTCTTCTCCTTCACCTCGCTCTCGGTGGCCCCGCCGACGTTGATCTTGGCCACCCCGCCCTGCAGCTTGGCGATCCGCTCGCTCAGCTTCTCCTTGTCGTAGTCGCTCGTGCTCTTGTCCAGCTCCTTCTGGATCTGGGCGACGCGGGCCTTGATGGCGTCCTTCTTCCCGGCCCCCTCGATGACGGTGGTGTTGTCCTTGTCCACTTTCACCTTCTTCGCCTTGCCGAGTTGGGTGAGTTCCACCTTCTCCAGCTGGATGCCCAGGTCCTCGAAGATGGCCTGCCCGCCGGTGAGCACCGCCAGGTCTTCGAGCATGGCCTTGCGGCGGTCGCCGTACCCCGGCGCCTTCACCGCGCACACCTTGAAGCTCGGGTTCCGCATCTTGTTCACCACCAGGGTGGCCAGGGCCTCGCCCTCCACGTCCTCGGCGATGATCAGGATCGGCTTGCCCTGCCCGAGCACCTTCTCCAGCACCGGGATCAGGTCGCGGTTGTTCGACACCTTCTTCTCGTAGATCAGGATGTACGGGTCTTCCAGCTCGCAGTCCATCGTCTCCACGTTGGTGAAGAAGTACGGCGACAGGTACCCGCGGTCGAACTGCATCCCCTCCACGAACTCGTGGTTGGTGTCGATCGTCTTCCCTTCCTCGACGGTGATGACGCCGTCCTTGCCCACCTTGTCCATCGCGCTGGCGATGATCTCGCCGATCTTGGTGTCCCCGTTGGCCGCCACGGTGGCCACGTTCTCCAGGTCCTTCTTCCCCTTCACCGGGATGCTCAGCTTGGTCAGCTTCTCCGTGATGGCTTCGACGGCCTTCTCCATCCCCCGCTTCATCAGCATCGGGTTGGTGCCGGCCACCACCGCCCGCAGCCCCTCGTTGAAGATGGCCTCGGCCAGCACCGTCGCCGTGGTGGTGCCGTCGCCGGCCACGTCGCTCGTCTTGCTGGCGACTTCCTTCACCATGCGGGCGCCCATGTTCTCGTAGGCGTCCGGCAGGTCGATCTCCTTCGCCACCGTCACCCCGTCCTTGGTGACGGTCGGGCTGCCGAAGGACTTCTGGATGATGACGTTCCGGCCCTTCGGCCCGAGCGTCACCTTCACCGCCTTGGCCAGCTTGGCGATCCCCCGCTTCATGGCTTCGCGGGCTTCCTGGTCAAACGCGATCTGCTTCGCCGACATTCTGAACTCTCCGGGTCAGGGTGGGCCGCACTCGGAATTGAGCACGGCCGGGGTGCGGTCGTTTTGCAGCGGGGTACAGGCTCGGAAGGAGGTCAAGCCCCGCTGCCACCGCCGGAAATCGTTAACCGACCACCGCCATCACGTCGCCCTCGTGCATCACCAGCACCTCGCCGCCCTTTTTGTTGTCCTTGAATTCGTCGCCCGCCCACGAGGTGAACAGCACCGTGTCGCCGACCTTCAGCGTCATCGGCATGCGGCTGCCGTCCTTCAGGTTCAGCTTGCCCGGGCCGACGGCCAGGATGGTGCCCTTCTGCGGCTTCTTCTTGGCCGCGTCCGGCAGGATGATCCCGCCGCTCGTCTTCTCGTCCGACGCCTCCCGGCGGACGATGATGCGGTCACCGATGGGGGTGAGGTCCATGCCCGTCTCCGATCACAGGGTGATGAGCGAGCCGGCAAAGCAAGAACTGTGCCCTGTGTGAACAACGTCGAAAGATGTTGACAGGCAGGAGTTTGCGGTGGTGAGGAGACGGCGGATGGTCTGCCGATGTGGCAAGAAGTTGGGGAAGACATGAGACCGGCTGTCGGATTGGCAGGGCAGCTACTTCCGCTTCTTGCCCGCGAGTTTGGCGACGAACGCGGTGTGTTCCGGTGAGTTCAGCCCGCGTTGGAGTGTTTGCAGCACCTTGGCAAGGTCGTCTTCCAGCAGCGCCGGCGCGTCCAGCCAGAGGCCGGGGAACGTCTCGCTACGGATCACCCCGTCCGGGCCGGCTGGCAACCGCACGAACCGTCGCCGCTTGCGGATGAACCAGTCGATTTCCGTGTCCTCCGTCCGCCACACGACGTACTCCTTCACCCCCTCTGCCAAGTAGAGGTTCAACTTGTCATGCAGGTCGTAGCTGGCGGAGGATGCGGACACTTCAGCGATGAGTTCCGGGGCCCCGATCAGGTAGCCTTTGGCGTCACTATGAGTTTGTCCGCCAAATTCGGGCAGTATGCGGAGGAGGCAGTCCGGTTGTGGCATGGAGTCATCGTCCGCGGCGAACACGGACGAGTTGTCGCCGATGTCGATGCCCGGGGTATTGGCCGTGTACACGAAGAACACCCCGTTCAGCCGCGGGTGCGGGCGGCCATGACCTTCGTGGGCGACGGGAGCCATGTACACCACCCCGTTGATGAGTTCGGCCTTCTTCAGTTCCGGCATGGCGTCCCAGCGGTGGATGAACTCGTCACGGGTGAGGCGGTCGCCGTTGTGCAGACGCGGGATGGCCGGCGGGAACTGCGGCGTGGGCCGCCCTTTCGGGGCGGTGCGGCGGGCAACGGTCGGACCCATTACGTCATCCTCCTGAACACACGCATCTTACCCGCCGGTTACCACTTCGATCAATCTGCCTCTTCCTCCAAATGACCGGCCCGCGTCTCGCCCCGCTGGTTCGCCTGCCAGTACTTCTGCGAACCCAAGTCCAGGCAGGTCAGCCACCCGCCGGGGTGGTATGCGCCGGTGTCGATGCACACCGTCGTCGGCCACGCCTTCGGCACCCCGCCCCGCTGGGTGCTGTGCCCGCACACCATCACTTTGCCGGACACGTGCCGCACCGGGGCGGACAGGAACTCCCAGAACAGCATCAGTTCGGGCTGGTCTTCGAGCGTATGTTCCGGGTACAGGTTGGCGTGGACGAAGATGTGGGTGCGGGTTTGGTAGAAGTCGACCAGCCCCTCTTCCAGAAACGCCCAGTGTTCGGCAGGAATGACCTCCTGCCAGTTCTGCCGGTGAGTCCCGGTGTAGGACTGGATCGCCTCCGCCCCGCCGACCGACAGCCACATCCGCAGTTCACCCCGGTCGTGCCGGGCGCGGGTCATCATCAACTCGTGGTTCCCCCGCAGGCACACCACCCGGTGCGTCTGCTGAAGCCGGATCAGCCGATCGAGCACGCCCCTGGTGTCCGGCCCGCGGTCCACGTAGTCGCCGAGGAACACGAGCAGGTCGTCCGGGGTGGGTTTGACCACCGCCAACAAGGCGTCGAGGGCGGCAGACGCCCCGTGGATGTCGCCGACGGCGAGGGTGCGCATGGATCGTCTCGGGTCCGGCTGGTCGATCCGTAGTCCAAGTAGGTACTTCAGTGTACAAGACAACCGAAGCGAGCGACGATCTCCTAAATGGACTTCCACGACCCGCTCGCCTCGCTGTCGCACCTGTTCTTCGCCGCCTGGGCGGTGTTCGCCGGGCTGATCCTGGTTCGGCTCACCCGCGGGCAGCGGCTGGTGAAGCGCTGGACCGTCGGGTTATACGCCGCATCCGTCGTGTTGCTGTACGCCGCCAGCGGGCTGTTCCACGGCCTGCGGTACGAGTCGGCGGCCGAGGCCGAAGTGTTCCGCCGGCTCGACCTGTCCGCGATCTTCCTGCTCGTCGCCGGGTCGTACCTGCCCCTGTTCGCCTACCTACTGACCGGACTGTGGCGGCGGTGGTTGACGGCGGTCGTGACCGCCGTCGCCCTGGCCGGGGTGGTCGTCGTGTGGATGTTGCCGCGGCCGACCTCAGTCGTGATGGTGCCGGTGTACGCCGGGCTAGCGGCGGTCGGGCTGGTGCCGGTGCGGCAGTACGTCGCGGCGGCCGGGTGGCGGACGGTGAGGTGGATGTTCGCCGCGGCCGGAATCTATCTGTCGGGCGCGACGGTCGAACTGCTGAAGTGGCCGGTTCTCGTGCCTGGCTGGGTCGGCCCGCACGAGGTGCTACACCTGACCGACATCGGCGGCACGCTGACGCATTTCGGGCTGGTGGTGCGGCTGGTCCGCCGCCGGACGGAATCGTGAACTAGGCTTGCCCCGTCCCCGACTGTGGGCGAATCGGCACGGGTCCGCGCGGGCCGGGCCGCCGCCCGCCGGCCGGGGGGTTCGCACCGGTGCCAGCGTGAACACCATCCTCCGTGCGACCGCCGCCTTGGCGGTCGCCGTCGCCTGCGTCGGGTCGAGCGGGTGCAAGTCGAACAACGAGGGGTTGCTGGAAGACACCAAGTGGTCGTCCGCGTACGTGCCGGACTTCAAGGGGATGAGCGGCCGCGGCGTCACCATGACGCTCGACTTCCGCGGCGACGGGCGGTTCATCATGGGGGTGGTGGGGCCGGCCGGCCGGTTCACGTTCACCGGCAAGTGGAAGCTCGGGTCGTTCGACTACGTGCAGCTGTACGACCTGACCCCGCCGCTCGGCGGGTCGTCCTCGCACATGGAGAAGGTGACGGTGTCCGGGGACACCATGACCATGTCCGACTCGGACGGCACCAAGCTGGTGTTCACCAAGATCGACAAGGAGATGGAGAAGGCCAGCCACACGCCGATGAAGCCGGCTCAGACGCCGGCCAGCCCGAACGCGGAAAAGGACAAGCTGGCCCCGCCGCCGGTGTGGAAGTCGCCGGAGGAGCGGCGGGCCGAGCCGATCGGCACCTACAAGTGACCTACCCCCGCAGGGCGGGCATCTCGACGGTGCCACCGGTGCTGGTGCCCACCCGCGGGAAGTACGCCCGGACGGTGGTGCCACGGCCGACTTCGCTCTCGATCTGCACCGCCCCGCCCACCCGATCCATCACCCGGCGGACCACCGCCAGCCCCAGCCCGGTGCCCTGCGGCTTGGTGGTGAAGAACGGCTCCCACACCCGCCCGCGGGTGGCGTCGTCCATCCCCGCCCCGCGGTCGCTCACCTCCAGCATGACATACCGGCCGGGGTCGCCGGCCCGCCGGACCGGGGCCACCCGGACCGTCACCTCCCCGCCGCCGGGCATGGCGTCCCGGGCGTTCAGCACCAGGTTCAGCAGCACGCGGGCGTACTCCCCGCGGTCGATCAGCACCTGCCCGGCCTGCGGCGGTCGCTCGAACCGGACGAGTTGACCACGCCCGACCGCCGCCCGCAGCACCGGCAGGAAGTCGGCGGTGGCGTCCGCCAGGTCGAGGACCGCCGGCGG
>CANJKY010000299.1 GCA_947474875.1 Gemmataceae bacterium | reverse complement strand
TCCTCGCCGGGTCAGCCACGTTCCGCTTGCCGGGCATGGACAGCCGGTCCTGCACGAACCCGGGCGGGTCCCACACGCTCTGCAGTTTCTGCCGCTCGTCGTCGGACAACGGCTTCCCGTCCTCGCGGGCGAAGAAGTCCGGCGGCGGGGCGGTCGTCCCCTTCCACAGCAGGCCCGGCCCGCCGACGAGCACCAGCCGGGCGGCCGCGGTGATCAGAACCTTCTCGGCCAGGTCGGCGGTCACCCCGGGGGTGGGGGCGACGAACGTGTCCACCGTCAGCGATTGGCCGAGCGCGTTCGGCAGGTACAGGGGCACCCGCCCGAGTTGGTTGTTCATCGTGGCGACGATCTGGGTGGCCGCCTCGCGGGCGTCGATGTCCAGCCGTTCCACCATCCACCCGTACCGGGTGCGGTTGCCGACCGGCCGGTTGTAGGAGTCCTCGGGGATGAACAGGTTCTGGCGGAGGATCTGCCACTCCCGCCCCTTGTCCCCAGCCGCGCCCAACATGGACAGGGTGATCGGGAACTCCCCCTCGGCGCACGTCAACTTGGCCGTCACGTCGCACACCACTTCCTTGTCCGTCTGCTTCCAGTCGGCCAGCCCGAGCGGCACCACCTTGGCCGTGTCCCGGTTACGGGCGGCGATGAGGAGCAGGTTGGTCTGGCGGAACACCGCCAGGATTGGGCCGAACTCCGCCTCGAACAGCTTGGGGTCGTTCGCCAGCGCGCTCTTCTGGCGTTGCGGCGGGATGGTCTTGACGAACGCCGCCCGTATGGCCGGGTCGTTCGGGTTGGCCGGGTCCGCCTGGATGAACTCGTCCGCCCACTTGGAGAATTGCCGCTGGCACTCCGACCGGACGGACCAGTCCACGGCGAACAGGTAGGCGAAGAAGCACAGCCCGCCGACCACGCTCAGCCACCAGCCGGCGTTGGCGTACTCGATCCCCGTCCGGGCCCCCTCGGACGAGCGGATGGACCGCCGGGCGGCGAACGCGGTCAGCAGCCCGACCACAGGCAGCAGCAACAGGAACGACGACTGGAGGGACTTGCCCTGGCGGTACGAGATGACGCCGAGCACGAGCAGGGCGAGCACGAACCCGCCGCCGACCAGGGCGGACACGACCGCCAGCCCCGAAAGCGGGGCGTACCGGGCGTCCGAGGCGTCGGTGGCGCTGGTCAGGCGGGGGGTGAGATCGGCCATGAAGCACCGGGTGGCGGAGCAGGGGCGCGGGTGTATCCGGTACGCCGCCGACCGACCGCCGGTTCGCTGGCTACTCGTCCGCTGCTGGGCCGTTCAGCACCTCGCCGCTGTACTCCCCGCCGTCGGCCGTCTGCAGGTTGCCGGACGTGTCCAGGAAGATCTTGTCTTGGA
Source organism: Gemmataceae bacterium (assembly GCA_947474875.1). Lineage (GTDB taxonomy): Bacteria > Planctomycetota > Planctomycetia > Gemmatales > Gemmataceae > JALHQU01. The sequence goes on along the minus strand of CANJKY010000299.1, from coordinate 4,279 downwards.
GGATCTCTTGCAGCACGATGGCCATCTTGTCCCCGCCCCGCACCTCCACCAGCGGCGGCGCGCCGGTGTTCAGCGCCACCATCCGTTTCTGGATGATGGTGGACAGCTTGAACCGCCCGCCCACCTTGTTCACGATCTCCTCTTCCTTCAGCTCGTCAAGCATGGCTCGTACCCTCGTGCCTGGAACTCGTCGTTAATAATTTGCGTCAGCGCCCGAACGGCGTTCGGGACGGTGTCGTTCATCACCCGGTCGGCGAACTCGCCGGCCCGGGCCAGGTCCCGTTCGGCGGTGTCCAGCCGGCGGGCCAGCCTGGCCTCGTCTTCCGTCCCCCGCGCCCGCAACCGCCGCTCCAACTCGGCCAGCGACGGCACCTGCAAGAAGATCGACCGGTGGTCGCCGGGGTATTTGGCCCGCACCTGGGCCGCCCCCTGCACGTCGATCACCAGGATCACCCCGACGCCGGCCGAGCGGTACGGGTCCACCTCCGCCCGCGGGGTGCCGTAGTAGTCTCGCCCGAACACCACCGCGTGTTCGAGCATCTCCCCGCGGTCGAGGGCGTCCACAAACCGCTCGACCGACCAGAAGTGGTAGTCCACCTCCGGCCGCTCACCGGGGCGTGGCGGGCGGGTGGTGGCGGTGACCGCCCGCCGCAGCGGATACCTCACCGCCCGGATCGCCTCCTCCACCACCGTCGTCTTGCCCACCCCGCTCGGGCCGGACAGCACGAACAGCGGGGCAAGGATTGCTGACTGGCGATTGAAGAATTCAGACTGACTCATTGCCAGACCCGGTTGGGGACCGCGATCGACTGCGGTCGCAAATCGTCAATCAGAAATCGTCATTCGACATTCTGGATCAGTTCCCGCACCCGCTCGAGCGTCGCCTTGATCTCTACTACGTGCCGGGAGACGGTCACGTCCCCGGCCTTCGACCCCATCGTGTTCACCTCCCGGCCCATCTCCTGCACCACGAACTCCAGCCGCCGCCCGGCCCCGTCTGCCGCCCCATCCGAAACGATGCTGGCGTATTGCTCCAGGTGAGCCTCGAACCGCGTCACCTCTTCGGCCACGTCGGTGCGGTCGGCGAACACGGCCACCTCGCGGATCAGGTGGTCCTGCTCGACCCTCACCCCGGCGTCGGCAACCGCCTGCCGCACCCGCTCAAGTATCCGTTGCCGGTAGGCGGCGGTGACGCTTGGCAGTGCCGCCTTCACCCGGGCCAGTTCGTCCGCCGCTTTCTTGTGCAGGGATAGCAGTTCGGACGCCATCGAACGTCCTTCCGTGCGGCGGACGGCGTCGAACTTCGCCACAGCGTCCACCAGCGCCCGTTCCACCAGCGGCCACTCGTCCGCCGGCAACTCGCCGGAGTGGGCGGCCTCCGGTGCCACCCCGGGCAGGGCGAGCAGTCCGGACAGGACGGCGTTCACCGCCGCCGAGTCCAGCCCGTCGCACGCCTCGATCACCTGCCGCTTGTACTCCCGCAGGGCGGCCAGGTTCAGCCGCATTTCGCCCGGCCGGGGCGGGCGGTCCACCCGCACGTGGACGTGAACGCTGCCGCGGCGGACGGTCTTCCGCACCACCTTCTCGAACTCGGCCTCGAACAGCGGGTACGGGTCGGACCCGCGGACAACCACCTTCAGGTGGCGGTTGTTCACCGCCCGCACCTCGACGTGGGCGGTGAGTCCGCCGGCGGTGGCGTGGGCCGCACCGAACCCGGTCATGCTGGTCAGCACGGCGAACGCTCCGGGTTACGAACCGGCCGGGGTGTCGGCGGGCTGGTCGGTGGTTTGAGCCGGCTTCGCCGCGGCCGGTTTAGCCGGCAGCATCACCTTCACGTTAATCATGATCACCAGCACCCAGATGCCGGCCATGTACAGGGTGACCTTGGTGAACGTGTCGCCGGCGCGGGAGCCGAACGCGCTCGACCCGCCGGCCCCGCCGAACGCCCCGGCCAGCCCGCCGCCCTTGCCTCGTTGAATGAGGATGATCAGCATGAGGATCAGGCTGAGCAGGATGAGCACCCCGTTCAGGGCGTACCCCCAGAACCCGATCTGGTCCGCGAACAGTGGCACGGTGGCGTCTCCGGCGGTCCGAAATGGCCAATCCCCGGTCTGTGCGGCGGCCGGGGTTGAACAGTCAGTGTATGCGGGGCGGGGTGGGCGGGTAGGTCAGCCCGGGGCGGCGGTCACGATCGCCAGGAACTGGTCGGCCTTCAGGCTGGCACCACCGACCAGAGCCCCGTCCACGTCCGGTTGGTTGAGCAACCCGGCGGCGTTCTCGGCCGTCACCGACCCGCCGTACAGGATGGGAAGCGATCCGGCGATTTTCTCGCCGTAAAGCTGCGACATCCGCTGCCGGATGTTGTGATGAGCCGTCTGCGCCTGTTCCGGGGTGGCCACCTTCCCCGTGCCGATCGCCCACACCGGCTCGTACGCGAAGATCAGCCGGCCGAACTGTTCGTCCGTCAGCCCGGCGCACGCCGCGTACACCTGCCGCTGGAACACCCGCTCCTGCAAGTTCCTCTCCCGCTCGGCTAGCGTCTCGCCCACGCACAGGACGACGTGCAGGCCGTCTTCCAGGGCGGTGTGCACCTTGTGGTTAATCGCCGCGTCCGTCTCGCCGAGCACGTGCCGCCGCTCGCTGTGCCCGACCAGCACGTACTCGCACCCGCACTCGCGAAGCATGCCCGGGCTGACCTCGCCGGTGAACGCCCCCTTCTTCTCGTGGAACACGTTCTGCGCGCCGACGGCCACCGGCGTGCCCCGCGTCACCTCGGCCACCGCGGTCAGCCACGGGAACGGCGGGCAAACGAGCACCTTCGTCTTCGTGCCGGCGGGCACCCCGGCGACCACCGCCTTGGCCAGCGCGACGGCTTCGTCGCGGGTGGTGTTCATCTTCCAGTTGCCGGCCACAATCTTCGTTCGCATCGGGCAGGTCCGTTCGAGGTCGGGGGTCAGTTTTCGCTCGGGGTACTGAAATGCCGGTCAAGGGCGCTGGCCAGCCGCCGCAGATCACCCATCAGGTCCAGGAACTGGTGCGGGAGCAGCGCTTGCGGGCCGTCGCTCATCGCCTTCTCCGGACAGTTGTGCACCTCGACGTGGACGCCGTCGGCCCCGGCGGCCACGCTCGCCCGGCACATGCTCGGGATCAGGTCCGGGCGGCCGGTGGCGTGGCTCGGGTCCACGATGATCGGGAGGTGGCTCTGCCCCTTCACGTTCGGCACGGCACTCATGTCCAGCATGTTCCGGGTGCTGTCCTCGAAGCTCCGCACCCCCCGCTCGCACAGCACCACCTGCTCGTTCCCTTCGCTCAGCACGTACTCGGCGCTCATCAGCATGTCCTTCACCGTCGCACTCATGCCCCGCTTGAGCAGCACCGGGGTGCGGGTTTTGCCGCACTCTTTCAGCAGGTCGAAGTTCTGCATGTTGCGGGCGCCGAGTTGGAGCATGTCGGCGTACTTCACAACCAGTTCCACCTGCCGCGGGTCCATCACCTCTGTGACGACCGGCATGTCATACTTCTGCCCTACGTCCTTCAGGATCTTCAGCCCGTCCTCGCCCATGCCCTGGAAGGCGTACGGGCTGGTGCGGGGTTTGAACGCGCCGCCGCGGAGGATGTTCGCCCCGCCCGCCTTCACGTACCGGGCGACGGTGTCCATCACCTCGTAGCTCTCCACCGCGCACGGGCCGGCGATCATGGCCAGACTGCCGCGGCCGATCCGCACCTTGCCCACGTGGACCACACTGTCTTCCTTGTGGAACTCGCGGCTGGCCAGTTTGAACGGCTTCATGACAGGCAGCGCCTGCTCGACCCCCGGGATCTGGAGGAGCATGTCCGCCTGCGGCTTGGTCTCGTCGCCGATGACGCCGATGATGGTACGGGTCTCCCCGCGGGACACGTGCGGGGTGAAGCCGAGTTCTTTGATGCGATCGACGACGTGGTCGATCTGTTCGAGGGTGGCGTCCGGTCGGATGACGAGGATCATGGGAGCAGTGGCCAGTGGTCAGTGGCCGGTGACCAGTGAAGAAACGGGGTAACAGGCAGAGGACGGCGACCGCCCACCGACCACCAATGTATCGCCGGAAAACACAACGGGAACGGTGATCGACACCGTTCCCGCCAGTCCTCGCTCAGCGTGTCCTGACTTCTCAGACCACCGAACGCATCTGTTACTCGTCCGTCGCCAGTGACACCGGGTACGAGCCGAGCACCTTCACCTCGTCGCAGATGTCTTCCAGCGTCTTGATCAGCTTCTTCACCTTCGGGTCGTCCTGGTGCC
>CANJKY010000298.1 GCA_947474875.1 Gemmataceae bacterium | reverse complement strand
CGGTGAGCACCGCCCGGTCCGGCATGCGGAGCACCCGGACCCGGTCGGTCTGGGACTCGGACCCGACCACCAGGTCGGCGTTCCCGTCACCGGTGAAGTCGGCCCCGGCCACCGTCACCCCGCCGGTGAAGGTGGGTTCGAAGGCGAAGAAGTCGTACAGCACCGACCGGTCCAGGCCGCTCAGCACCCGCACCCGCGGGCCGCCGCCCTTGCTGGCGGCGGCGATGATGTCCCCGAACCCGTCCCCGTTCACGTCCGCCACCGCCACGTTCACCCCGCCGCGGAACGCGGCCTCGAACGCGAAGAACGAGTCCAGCTTGGCGCCGCTGGTGCCGTCGTACACGTTCACCTGCGGCCCGCCGCCCGGCCCGGCGGCGGCCACCACGTCCTGCACCCCGTCCCCGTTCACGTCCCCGGTGGCCACCCGCACCCCGCCGGAGAACCCGCCGAACGGGAAGATCGGCCCGCCGAACAGCATCGCCCCGGTCTTCGAGTTGTACACCCGCAACTGCCCGCCCACCCCGGCGTCGGTGCCGGCGGCGAACAGGGTGCTGGCTACCGGCGGCGGCGGGCTGCCCGGGGGCGGCGGGACGGCGGTGTTCACCGTGCTCACCGTCTCGAAGTTCAGGTACCCGACGCTCGCCTTGTTCACCGTCTGGGTGATCCGCTGGTGGGCGATCGGGTCGGCCGAGTTGGTGATCGTCCGCGCCCCGGACACCCCGACCACCAGCGAGTCGCCGACGATGTTGCCGTTGAACGGCTGCACCGGGTTCCCGCCGTCGATGATGAGGTTCGTGCGGAGGGTGGGCAGGGCGTACACACTGTCGCCGACGTCCGTGGCCTCGTTCCCGGTCCGCACGAAGATGTTGGTGTACGACATCTGCGTGGCGGACGACGTGCCGACGTTGATCGGCAGCGTCTGCCCGACGGTCACGTTCGAGATGGAGATGGTGTCGTCGGACGCGAACACGCTGTCCCGGCCGTCGGTGACGGTCGTCTCCAGCCGGCTCGACTGCTGGCCGGTGGTGCTGAAGCCGAGTACCGTCAGCACGTCCCGGTCGCCCGAGTTGTCCGGGTCGCCGTTCACCCGGAACGAGCCGGTCACGCCGGTGAACCGGAGGGTGGTGAGCGGCACGTTGAACGCCGGGTTGCCGATGCGGAACTCGCCCGAGTTGGCGTCCAGCGGCTTGTACACCGCCCCGGCGTCCGGGTTGGTGGGGGTGCCGAACGCCAGGTTGGTGCGGTCCTCCCACGACAGGTTGTCCGCCCCGCCCGCCCCGTTGTACTGCACGTCCTCGACCGCCGCGTACGCCAGTTGCGGGGTCGGCAGGCCGAAGAACACCCCGGAGTCGATGCCCGTCTGCCGGACCAGCACGGTGTCGTTCCCGGCCGTGCCGTACCGGACGATGGTGTCCGCCCCGCCCAGCCCGTTCACCGTCAGGCTGTCCAGCGAGGAGTCGAACAGGGCCTGGAAGGTGCCCGTCTGGATCGCCCCGGAGCTGACGAAGAACGTGTCCACACTGTCCGACCCCTGCACCAGGGCGGCGTCCGCACCGCCGGAGTCGGCGATCAGGAACCGCCCGTTCGTCCCGCCGGCGGAGAACGTGTACGTGTCGTTCCCGAGGCCGCCGATCATGTTCACCCGCTGCGGGTAGTTGCCGGCCAGTTGCAGGAACTGGTCGTTCCCGCTGCCGGTGGTCACCTGCAGGGTGCCCAGGTTCAGCCCGGTGTAGGACAGGTACCCGCAGTCGCCGAACAGGGTGTCGAACCCGGGGTTGTACCCGACCGCCCCGGGCTGGAAGGTGGCGCGGGTGGTGGTCGTCGCCCCGGCCCCGTTGATGAGGATCTGGTCGCCGGCGTCACCGCCCATGTTGGCTTCGACGTAGTACTTGATGAACTGCAGGGTGCTGTTCGACGCCAGCCCGTTCGACCCGACGACGAGCGTGTCCGCCCCGCCCAGCCCGTTGAACTGGATGCGGCCGAACTCGCCGACGGCGAACGACGCCGTGTTCCCCAGCCCGTCGGTGACGATCACCCGGTTGGCGTCCGCCGGGTCCTGGGTGAGCGTCATGGTGTTCGCGTTCCCGTCCCCGGTGACGATCAGGGTGGCCCCGGCGCCGAGGGTGCCCCGCACATCCGGAATAGTCCAGATGCCGCGGCCGAACGTGCCGACCACCAGCCGGTCGCCGTAAATCTGGACGTCCGACACTACCGTGTTCGGCAGACCGGTGCCGTACTCCGTCCACCCGGTCATGCCGCACGTCGGGTCGGTGTTCAGCCGGTACACCCCGCCGCGGCCGCCGGCCACCAGCGTCACCCCGCCCAGCGTGCTGCCCGGGTTCGGATCCCACAGGGCGATGCTGTTGATGTCGGTGGTCAGGCCGCCGGTCGGAAGGCCGTCCGCCCCGGCCGGGCCGACCAGCCCGGCCCCGATGTTCGTCCAGGTGGGCGTGGCGGCGTCGGCGTTGGTCGTCTCGTACACGTTGTTCCCGCGGACGGCGAACGCGTGCCGCCAGTCGTCCGGGTCGAGGACGACGTCCTCGACCGTGCCGCTACCCGGTAGCCCCAGGTTGGTCCAGTTCACGCCGAACTCGCCCCGCCGCCAGAGAACCCCGCCACTCGTCCCGACGAAGGCGATCTGATTGAACGTCGCTCCCTCCCGCTTGCCGCCGTAGGCGATGGCTGACACCCGCTGCCCGCTCCCGATCATGCCGAGCGGTGTCACCCGGTTGACGATGTTCCCGGTCGAGCCGATCGGGTCCGAGTCCTCGTACACCTCGGTGGTGCCGTACAGTGCCCGCCGCGGGTCGTTGGCGTTCAACTGCATGGCGATCGGGATGTTCTCGCCGACCCAGTTGTTGTTCTTGTCGACGTTCACCAGGCCGGACTGGTTCTGGGTCGGCGTGGCCGGACCGGAGAAAGTCAGGAACGTGGTGTTGCCCACCTGGTTGCCGGCGGCGTCGAACACCTTGCGGGCGATGGTGCTGAAGTTGGTGCCGACGTAGTACCGGACCGTCTGGCCGGCCCCGCTCAACTGCGAGTTGTCCACCTGCACCGTGTACGAGTTCGATTGGTCGAACATCGCGTTGAACACGGTGTTGTTGGTGAACCCCTTGTAGCTGGTCGACCACACGCCGCTGCCGGTGGCCGTCTGGTCGGCCGAGGCGGTGTCCTGGAACCCGGCGAACGCCCGCGAGCTGAGCTGGTCCCATCCGACCGACCACACCTGGCCGATGCTCATATCGCCGTTCACCGAAACCCAACTGCCGGCCCCGCCGGTCGGCGCCGTCTGGCGGTACAACCCGCCGCCGGTGCCGAACAGCAGTTGACCGTTCTTGTCGATCACCATTTCCCGCGCGTCCCCTGGGGGGGACGCGCCGTTCGCCGTGAAGGTCGTCCCGACCCATCCGGTGGTGCCGCTCAGGTTGCCGAGTTGCTTGGTGTCCCAGACGGCCCAGACGAGTTTGCTGGGCGGTGTAGTGTTCGCCGTCGGTACGCCGGTCTTTGCCCCGGAGGTGCCATCGATCGGCACCCACTGGTTGGAGATGTAGTAGCCAGTGGCGCCGAGGCCAGACGGGTTAATCGTTCGGTCACCGCGGAACGTTGACGCGTCATATGTGGGGGCCCCGGTGTTGCCGTTGAAAAACCTCTGCTCGGCGTTACCGCCGATGTACACCAGGTTTGCGTTGGTGGGGTCAGCGACGATGTCCACGAACTCGCCCCGCTCGCCGGGGTTCAGCCCCATGATCTGCTGGAATGCCCCGCCGAACCCGGGAGGGTTGGCGTTCGGGTCCGCTGTCTGGGTGGCGAACGGCGCCCCGCCCAGGGTGTCGCTGATCTGGAACGTACTCTCAGTCGGGGTGGCCACCACGAACCACACTGTCGGCGTGTCCGGCAGACCGGTGTTCACGTCGATGTGGTTATTGTTCCCCTTGCTATTTAGCGGGATGGTGTCGGTGACATCGTTGTCCGCGTTCGAGATGAATACCTGGTCGCCCACCTTCAACCGGTGCCTGACACCGTTCGCGACAGTGACGGTGCCGTCGACGATCGACTGGATGGCTACCGACCCACCCAGGTACCGCGGCGTGTCCATCCGCGTCCAGTTACCCCCCTGGTTGGTGGACCACACCACCGAGGTGAGCTGCGCCTGGCGGCCGGAGAAGCTCTCCGGGAAGGGCAGATTGGTCAGGTTGTTCAGGTCGATGACGCGGGTGTCGGACGGCGGCGGGCGGTCGTTCACAACCGCCACGTACACCACGTCGTTCACCACGCTCTGGTTGAACACCGAGATCTTGATGTTCACCGTGCTCGCGTTCACCCGCATCTGCCCGCCGCCGAACTGGAGCACGTCATCCACCTGCCCCCACCCGGACCCGCCGTTGTCCGTCCGCCACACCTGCGGGATGCCGACCGGCGGCTTGATGGCGGCGTAGAAGCGGTTGATGTTCCCCGGGTCGGCGGCCAGGTCCCACGCCACCCCGTCGAGCACCTTGCTGAACGTCGCCCCCTGGTTGGTGCTGCGGTACACCCCGGTGTCGGTGGCCACCAGCATGAAGCTGTTGCGGACGTACACCTTGCGGACGTTCTGCCCGGCCAGGGCGGTGAGCACCTGCCAGCTCGGGTTCGCGGACAGCGCGTTAGTGCTGAACAGTACGCCGATCAGGTCGCCCCGCATGTTCGACGCCGGGATCGGGTTGATGTCCCCGGTGGCGTTCCGGTACGGCTGGTTGCGGTACCCGCCGTCCGCCGTGTTGCCGATGCCCACGATCACCCGGTTCGTGTCGGCCGGGTCGAAGCTGATGTCCGACACGGACATGGACAGTTGCGTGTCGGTGAGCGGGGTCCAGGTGGGGTTGGCGGCCGTGCCGTTGTTCGTCCGCCACACCCCGCCGTTCGACCCGCCGGCGAAGATGATGTCCGCACTGAGCGGACTGGTGGCGATGGCGTTCACCGCCCCGATGACCGCGTTGTTGGTGATCGACGTGTTCTGGCCGTTCTGAATCTGGGTCGGCCCGAGGCTCTGCCAGACGGCTGAAGCGGACAGCGACATGGACGGAACTTCCCGTCCCTCAAGCTGTTCGAGCCGCGGCCGGGTGCGGACCGAGGGGAACCGGGGCGACACCGTGCCGGAAGATCGGCGAGGTTGCTGAGTCATGGGGACGTTCAGGAAAGTAAGGAAGGATGGATTGAGGGCTGTAGTTCCGACGATCCACGGGCGAAACCGATTGCGGGTCGGACCCCCCAAACCGCGCAATCACCCGGCATCCTACGTCGTATGGTCGGCGGTCGGGGGCTAAAGTCTGTGTCCCGTTCGGCCGACGGGCTGGCGGAACTGCCGCCAGCCGACATTCCGACCGCCACGACCCGTCCGCGACGAACATTTCCGCGCCGGCGGTTCAACTCCTATAACCCGCCCGGCCGATACGTCTTGTGAGTGTGAGTGTGCGTCGCCGTCCCCCAGTGTCCGGGCGGCCGGTTCAGGAGGGTCGTGTTATGCTGTCCCGCGCGTTCGGGGCCGCGGTCGCGGTGTTCGTGGTCGGGGCGGCCTCCGCCCAACCACCGGCCCCGCTTCCGGTTCCGGCAAGCGATCCCGTGGTCGTCGGCGACCCCACCTCGGACGCACTGTTCGGCCGGCCGTCGCGGGCCGAACGGGCGTTGGACTCGGGCGGCCCGGT
>CANJKY010000297.1 GCA_947474875.1 Gemmataceae bacterium | reverse complement strand
GGCGACCCCCACCGGCTGGCCGAGTCGGCCGCCACCGCCGTCCGCGCCGGCGCCCCCGGCATCGATTTGAATTTCGGCTGCCCGGCCCGCACCGTCAACCGGCACGACGGCGGGGCTGTGCTGCTCAAGTCGCCGGATCGCGTCTTCGCCATCGTTCGGGCGGTCCGCGGGGCCGTGCCCCCGCACCTGCCAGTGTCGGCCAAACTGCGGCTGGGGTGGGACGACCCGCGGGCCATACTCGACACCGCTCCGGCGGCGGCCGACGGCGGGGCCGCCTGGCTGACCATCCACGCCCGCACCCGCGCCCAGGGGTACGCCCCGCCCGCCGACTGGCCACTGGTCGGGCTGGCACGGGAGGTGGTGCGGGTGCCGGTGGTGGCGAACGGCGACATTCACTCGATCGCCGCCTTCCGCCGCTGCCGTGAATTGACCGGATGTCGGCACTTCATGCTCGGCCGCGGGGCGGTGGCCGACCCGGCGCTGGCCCGGCGGGTGGCGGCCGAACTCGGGCTGCATGCCCCGCCTCCGCACCCGCCCGGGCCGGTGGACTGGGCGGCCCGGGTCCGCCAATTACTCGCCCTGGTTCCGCCGCCCTTCCGCCCGGACGGGGAGCTGAGGCGGGTGAAGCAGTGGCTGCGGATGGCCGCCGGGTGCGGAACGTTCGGCCGGTTCGACGCGATTAAGCGGGCGACCGACTTGGGCGAGCTACTGGATCTGGTTGATCGGACCGATGCGGACCTGCCACCGCATGTGTGCAGCCCTCGGCCGGTGCTGGCAGTGGGGTGACGCGGTCGACGGGCAAGTCAGCTGGGGCAAGGCCGTCCGGCCTGCGTGTCTGGAGTCGGGCCCGGCCCAGCCGGGCGAGCGGTCCTCAGGCCGTCTCGACCGCGGCCGCGGCCGTCAGGCCCAGTTCGGCGACCGCCGCCTCGCGCATCAGGTTCTTCTGCACCTTGCCCGTCACCGTCAGCGGGAAGCCGTCCACGAACTTCCAGAACTTGGGCACCTTGAACGTCGCCAGCCCCTGCCGGCAGTGGGCGGCCAACTCGTCGGCGGTGGCGGAGGCCCCGACTTTCAATCGTACCCAGGCCATCACCTCCTCGCCGTACCGCTCGCTCGGCACCCCGACCACCTGCGCCTCCCCGACCGCCGGGTGCGTTTGCAGGCACTCCTCGATCTCCCGCGGGGCGATGTTCTCCCCGCCGCGGATGATCACGTCTTTCAGCCGGCCGACGATGTTCACGTACCCGTCGGCGTCCATCGCCGCCAGGTCGCCGGAGTGCATCCACCCGGCCGGGTCGATGGCCGCCCGCGTCGCATCCGGGTCGCCCCAGTACCCCCGCATCACCCCGTAACCGCGGGTGCAGAGTTCCCCCCGCACCCCGCGGGGCACCACCCGGCCGGTGTCCGGGTCGATCACCTTCACCTCCACGTGCGGGTGGACCCGGCCGACCGTCCCCACCCGCTTCTCCACCGGGTCGTCCGGCTCTGTCTGGGTGGAGAGGGGGGATGTCTCGGTCATCCCGTACCCGATGGTCACCTCCCGCATGTGCAGCCGCTCCCGCACCTGCCGCATGGTTGCCACCGGACACGGCGAACCGGCCATGATCCCGGTCCGCAAGCTCGTCACGTCCAACTCGGCCAGCCGCGGGTGCTCGAGCAGGGCGATGTACATGGTCGGCACGCCGTACAGGGCGGTACACCGCTCGGCGGCGACGGCTTCGAGGGTGGCCCCGGCGTGGAACCCTTCCGCCGGTACGACCACGCACGCGCCGTGGGTGGCGCACGCCAGGGTGCCGAGGACCATACCGAAGCAGTGGTAGAACGGCACCGGCACGCACACCCGGTCCCGCTCGGTCAGGCCGAGCCGCTGGCCGACGAAGAAGCCGTTGTTCAGGATGTTGTGGTGCGTCAGGGTGGCGGCTTTCGGGAACCCGGTTGTCCCGGACGTGTACTGGATGTTGATCGGGTCGTCGAACTGCAGCCCCCGCTCGCGGGCGGCCAACTCGTCTTCGGGCACGCCGTCGCCGGCGGCGAGCAGGGCCGGCCAGTCGTCGTCCAGGACGAGCGAGTCGCAAAGGTCCGGGCATCGGGGGCGGACATCGGTAAGCATCCGCCGGTAGTCGGTGCCGCGAAAACCGTGGGAGAGGAGCAGCAGGCTCACCCCGGACTTGGTGAGGGCGAACTCTACCTCGGCGGCCCGGTACGCCGGGTTGATGTTCACCAGGATGGCGCCGATGCGGGCGGTGGCGAACTGGGCGACCACCCACTCGGCCCGGTTCGGCGCCCAGATGCCGACCCGATCCCCAGCCGCCACCCCGCGGGCCATCAGCCCGCGAGCGGCCCGGCCGGTCAACTCCCACAGCTCGCGATAGGTGGCTCGGAACTCCTGGTGCCGAATCACCAGAGCTTCGGCGTCCGGCACGCGAGCGGCCGTCCGCCGTAGATTCTCCCCGATGGTCTCGCCGAGCAGTGGGGTGGCGCACGTCCCGTGGGCGTAGGAGGAGGTCATAGGCCGTCACGAGGGGAAAGTTCCGGGTGCCCGCCATTGTGCCCGACCGCCGGCCGCGAGTCGATACGATGGCTCGGAGCGCCCGTCGGGAGGCGCGACCCTGTTTGGAAACGCACCATGCGCCGTCTACTCTCGTTCGGCTGTGTGCTGGCCCTGAGCCTGGCCCTGCCGCCCCTGTCCGCACAAGACAAGGCCGAGGACAACCCGGCCGTGCGGAAGCTGAACCGCGACATCCCGCGGCACAAGGACTTCCTCAGCCGGATCGAGCAGAGCAAGGGGGCGGGGGACGTCGTCTTCCTGGGCGACTCGATCACGCACGGGTGGGAAGGTCAGCCGAAGGCCTGGCAGGAGCACTTCGGCGCGTTCAACCCGGTGAACCTGGGCATCGGCGGGGACCAGACCGGGCACGTGCTGTGGCGGATCACCGACGGCAAGGAGTTGGAGAACCTGAAGCCGAAGGCGGCGGTCATCATGATCGGCACGAACAACACCGGCGGGCACACCGCCGAGCAGATCGCCGGCGGCATCAAGGCCATCGTCGAGGAACTGAAGCGGCAGAAGCCGGGCATCAAGGTGCTGGTGCTGGGCGTGTTCCCCCGCGGTAATCCGGGCGACGCCGAGCGGACGGTGGAGCAGATTGCCGAGGCCGTCAAACCGATTAACGAGGAGCTGAAGAAGGAGAAGCCTGACGTCAAACTGCTGAACGCCGCGGTGCGGCAACTGGGCCAGAGCCGGGGGACGATCCCGGCGGCGAAGCTGAACAAGAAGATCGCCGACATCAACGCCATCATCGCCAAGCTGGACGACGGCAAGACGGTGTTTTACAAGGACATCGGCAAGGAGTTCCTGGACCCGAGCGGTGGCCTGTCTGGCGACATCATGCCGGACTACCTGCACCTGAGCGGGAAGGGCTACGATCTCTGGGGTAAGGCGATCAAGGGGGATGTCGAGAAGATGCTCAAGTGAGCCGGTGATCTGGAAGCGGCTACCGCCGCGTCCTCTGGCGACGAGGGCCGACCGAAACACCGGCGGCCTTCGTCATGGCTGAATTCCCCCTCATGTGACCTCAGCGAACATTGCGCTCCCAGTATCTGACGATCCGACATCAGGGCCGGTTGGGTGCATGACCGGGCGAAGTTTCGGCCCTTCCCGCCGAGTCCACCCTTTCCTACTGCGGCTGCTCCTGTCGGGGCGCCAGCTCCGGGTCGTACCCGATCTCCACGTCCGTTGGTAGCCCGCGGTTTCCCCCCCCCGAATCTGATCCCATGAGGGGTAATTGATCCGCTGACTCACGAGTGGGGGGCCCGGCCAAGACTGCCGAGAGGTAGTTCCCTGTTCCACAACGCCGGCGAGTCGAGTACAATCTCCTTCGGCCTACCTCAGCCGTCCGTCTCCCCGGATCGGTCTTCTGACATGTGGTGGATCATACTGTTGGCTCTTGCCGGCCCCGCCGTAGCTGCGGACCGCCCGGTCACGTTCGAACGGGACGTGCAGCCGATTCTCACCCGCGCCGGGTGCAACGCCGGGGCTTGTCACGGCAAGGCGCGGGGACAGAACGGGTTCGCCCTGTCGTTGCTCGGGTTCGACCCCACGTTCGACCACAACGCGATCACGAAAGAAGCCCGCGGTCGGCGGCTGTTCCCGGCCGACCCGGCGAACAGCCTGTTGCTGCTGAAGGCGAGCGGGACGGTGTCGCACGGCGGGGGGAACAAGTTGGCGGCCGGTTCACCTGGGTACGAGTTGGTGAAGAAGTGGATCGCGTCCGGCACGCCCCGCACCCCGGCCGACGCGCCCAAGCTGGCGAAGATCACCGTCTCGCCGGTGGAGGTCGTCGGCACCTTCCAGCAGAAGCAACCCCTGGCCGTCACCGCCCACTACTCCGACGGCACCACCGAGGACGTGACCGCGCTCGCCTCGTACCAGTCGAACGACGCCGGCTACGCGGCGGTGGACGCCGACGGGGTGGTCCGCGTCGGCAGCATTCCCGGCGAGGCGGCGGTCACCGCCCGGTTCGTGGACAAGTTCGCCGTGATGACCGTGCTCATCCCGCTGCCGACGAAGGTGGACGCCGGCTACTACGACAAGCTGCCACGGAACAACTTCGTCGACGGGCTGGCCTGGGACAAGCTGAAGCGGCTGAACCTGACCGCGTCCGAGCCGGCGACCGAAAGCACCTACCACCGTCGGGCGTACCTGACGATCATCGGCCGCCTGCCGACGCCGGACGAAACGCGGGCGTACCTCGCCGATACCGACGCGAAGAAGCGGGAGAAGCTGATCGACCGGCTGCTCGACCGCCCGGAGTACGCCGACTTCTGGGCGAACAAGTGGGCCGACCTGCTCCGCCCGAATCCGTACCACGTGGGCATCAAGGCGACGCTCACCTACGACCAGTGGATTCGGGAGCAGTTCCGCAAGAACGTGCCCTACGACCGGTTCGTGCGGGAACTCGTCACCGCCCAAGGGAGCACCTGGAAGAACGGGGCGGCGGTGTTCTACCGCAACCGCCGCGAGCCGGAGGAACTGGCCCCGATGGTCAGCCGGCTGTTCCTCGGCGTGCGTCTGGACTGCGCCAAGTGTCACCAGCACCCGTCCGAGAAGTGGGGGCAGACCGACTTCTACAGCTTCGCTGCGTTCTTCAGCCGCATCGGGCGGAAAGGGGTGGGCATCTCCGCCCCCATCTCCGGCGGCGAGGAGGTGATGTTCGTGAAGGAGGCGGGGGGGGTGAACCACCCGCTCACCGGGAAGGAACTGCCGCCCACGCCGTTACTCGGCACCCCGCTCACTGTCCCACCTGACACAGACCCGCGGGCGGTGCTGGCCGACTGGATGACGGCGAAGGATAACCCGTTCTTCTCCAAGGTGATCGCCAACCGGGTGTGGGCGGAGATGACGGACCGCGGGCTGGTCGATCCGGTGGACGACCTGCGGGACACCAACCCGCCGACCAACCCGGCCCTGCTCGACGCCCTCGCCGCCGAACTGGTGAAGAACAAGTACGACCTGAAGAAGCTGATCCGCGCCATCGCCCTCAGCCACACCTTCGCGCTCGGCTCCGAACCCACCGACCGCAACACCGCCGACACGCGGAACTACTCGCGGCACTACCGCCAGCGGCTCCGGGCCGAGGTGCTGCTGGACGCGGTGAGCGACGTGACCGGGGTGGCGGAGAAGTT
>CANJKY010000296.1 GCA_947474875.1 Gemmataceae bacterium | reverse complement strand
GGGGCGACCCGCTCGATTCGCCGCACCGGCACCTTCGACTCCCACCCCTTCAGGATGGTCTTCACCTGCGCCAGCACCGCCTCCTGGTCGCACTCGCCGACCACCCCGAGTTCCACCTGCGACGCCCCGAGTTGCTCGTACACCGCCTTCACCTGGTCCAGCGTGACCGCCGCCGCCCGCTCCCGGCTCTCGTCCAGGGTGGGCACGTACCGCACGTCGTCCTTGCCGTACTGGGACAGCAGGCGGGCCATCATGTTCCCGGCCAGCGCCGCCGGGTCGGTGGTGGACGCCGACATGCCGGCCCGGCTGCCCCGCTTCATGGTGTCGAACTCGGCCTCGGGGAACGCCGGCTCGCGGAGGATCTCGCCGAGCAGGGTGATGGCCTTCGCCAGCGTGTCCTTCTTCGCCTCGATGGAGAACGTGAGCTGGCCGGCGGCCCCGCCTCCGCCGCCCGCCCCGCGACCGCCGCCGCCCCCACGCCCGCCGAACCCGCCCAGGCCGGGGCTGATGCGGATGCCGAGCGACTCCATCTCCTCCCGCAGCGCCTGCCGGTCGTGTTTCTTGGTGCCGGCCATCATGAGCGCCGGCAGCATCCCCGCCGCCGCCGTCTGCCCCTTCAGCGACTCCTCGTTCCCGTAGTGCAGCGTCAGCACCAGCGACACCGTCTCGCCGCGGTTCTTCTTGCTGATGAACCCGGCCTTCAGCCCGCCGTCGGTGATCGTCTTCAGCCGGGCGTCCAGGTTGGCCGGCGACGGGTCGAACACCTCCCCGCCGGCGGTGACGCTGCCGCCCTTGTAGTCCTTCACCAGCGTGTCGAGCGCCGGCGCCGCCGGGATGACCATCCGCTGCGGCTCGGTCGCCGGGATGTACACCCCGACGGTGCGGTTGTGCTTTTTGAAGTACGTCTTCGCCACCCGGTTCACGTCGTCGGCCGTGACCGCGGCGATGCGGTCGCGCTGGAGGAACAGGAGCCGCCAGTCGCCGAGGGCGGACGCCGAGCTGAGCGCCTGGGCCATGCCCGAGGCGTTCGACGGCAGTTGCTCCGCCTGCCGCTTGCTGCGGGCCTTCGCCTTGTCCACCTCGTCGGCGGTGAACGGGGTGTCGCCGAGCGTCTCCAGCACTTTCAGCAGCGTGTCCTTCGCCTTGTCCAGGTTCTCCGGCTCGGCCGAGGCGTTGGCCGAGAACAGCCCGGGGTCGTGCAGGTTGTCCGCCCGCGCGTTCGCGCTGTTGGCGATCTTCGACTCCACCAGCGCCTTGTACAGCCGGCCGTTCGGCGACTGCGACAGGATGCCGCCGAGCAGCGACAGCGGCGCCCAGTCCGGGTGCTTGGACGACGGGATGTGGTACACCACCCCGACCGACCCGACGGTGCCCACCCGCCGCAGCGTGACCAGCCGCTCGCCGTCCTGCGGCGGTTCTTCCGTGTACGTCGGGTCGAGCTTCCGCTCCGGCTTGGGGATCGACCCGAGGTGCTTCTGCACCAGCGCCAGCGCCTTCGCCTCGTCGAACTTGCCGGCCACGATGAGCACGCAGTTGTCCGGCTGGTAGTACTTCTTGTAGAAGGCCTGCAGGTTCTCGATCGGCACCCGCTCGATGTCCGACCGGTTGCCGATGGTGCTCTTGCCGTAGTTGTGCCACTCGAACGCGGCCGACTCGATCCGCTGGGACAGCACCCCCTGCGGGCTGTTCTCGCCGCGTTCGAACTCGTTCCGCACCACGCTGAACTCGCTCATCAGGTCTTCGCGTTTGACGAAGCTGTTCACCAGCCGGTCGGCCTCCAGGCGGATGGCGAACTCCAGGTTCACGTCGCCCGCCGGCAGCGTCTCGAAGTAGTTGGTGCGGTCCACGTTGGTGGTGCCGTTGAACTGCGCCCCGTGGTCCTGCAGCGCCTTCGGCACGTTCGGGTGGCTCGGCGTGCCCTTGAACACCATGTGTTCGAGCAGGTGGGCCATGCCGCTCTCGCCGTACCCCTCGTGCCGGCTGCCGACCAGCACGGTCATGTTCACGGTGACGGTCGGGCGGGACGGCTCGGGGTACAGCAGCACGCGGGCGCCGTTCGCCAGCCGGTATTCGGTGACGCCCTCGACGGTGGCCACCTTCTCTTGGGCCGGGGCGAACAGCGGGACCGCCGCAAGTATCGCGACGGCCAGAACACGCCGGGTCATGATGACACGCTCCTGGGAAATGCCGATGAGACGGGGGTGATCTTGCGGGTTCGCCCGGCCGGTGTCAAATGAGAACCGGGGCGGCGGCCGTCTGTGCTATGAATCACCGGGGAACAACGAGGGCCTGTGATGCGCCGAGCGACCGTGTGCCGGGTGGCCGCCGGGTTGTTCGTGGCGGCGGTGTTCGGGTTCGGGGTGTGGACGCCGGGCGTGTGTTTCCGCGAGCGGGCGGCCGCAGTCCACCCCGGCATGACCGCCGACGAGGTGGTCGCGACCATGGGCTGCCCGCCCGGCAGCTACGGGCTGTCGATGGGCGAGCCATACTACAGATCCGTGAGCGCCTTCGATCCACCGGCTGACTACTGGTACGGAGAAGACGGATTCCTGATGGTCGTCACCGACTATCGAACCGGACTGGTGGCGAGAGTCAACTGGTGCCAGTGCCGACCCCGCCCGCGGACGAACGCCGAGATCGCCTGGGAAGAGGTGCGCGGGTACGCGGCCGCGGTCCGGAAGCGGCTGTGGCCGGCGGACCGGTAGCGGGCGCGGCCGGCTTCCCAGGTGACCCCCGGCCCGCCGTCTGATACACTTCACCTCCCGCCTCCCGACCCAGGTGCTTCGGCATGGGCCGTCTCGCCGGATCCGCGTTCGCCCTCCTCCTTCTCCTCGCCCCGCTGTCCGCCGCCCCGCCGGACTTCGACCGCACCGTCGCGCCGCTGCTCGTGCAGCGGTGCAGCGGCTGCCACGGCGGGGAGAAGCCGAAGGGCGATTTCAACATCACCCGCCGGGCGAACGTGGTGCCGGCCGACGTGTGGAAGCGGGTGGACGCCGACGAGATGCCGCCGAAGAAGCCGCTGACGGTGGACGAGAAGAAGGTGCTGAAGGCGTGGATCGACGCCGGGGCGGCGTGGGGCACCGACCCCATCCGCACCCGCCCCGAGGCGAAGGACTGGTGGGCGTTCCAGCCCATCAAGAACCCCGCCCCCCACCCCCCTCCCCCGAAGGGAGAGGGGGAGAAAGATCGGACCCCCCCTTCCTTCCCAGGGAAGGGGGCCGGGGGGTTAGGTTCCCCCAACCCGATCGACCACTTCATCCACGCCACGCTGAAGGAGAAGGGCCTCACGCCCTCGCCGCCGGCCGACCGCCGCACCCTGATTCGCCGCCTGTCCTTCGCCCTGATCGGCCTGCCTCCGACTCCGGATCAGATCGCCGCGTTCGAGAAGGACACCCGGCCGGACGCCTACGAGCGGCTGGTGGACGAACTGCTGGCGAGTCCGCGGTACGGCGAGCGGTGGGCGCGGCACTGGCTGGACGTGGTCCACTACGGCGAGACGCACGGGTACGACAAGGACAAGCCGCGGCCGAACGCCTGGCCGTACCGCGACTACGTCATCCGCGCGCTCAACTCGGACAAACCCTACGCCCGGTTCGTGCAGGAGCAGATCGCTGGCGACGTGCTGTTCCCCGGCACCGAAGACGGCGTCACGGCGCTCGGGTTCCTGGCCGCCGGCCCGTGGGACTTCATCGGCCACGCCGAACTGCCCGAATCCAAGATCGACGGCAAGGTGGCCCGGCACCTGGACCGCGACGACTTCGTGAGCAACACCGTCGGCACGTTCCTCAGCCTGACCGCCCACTGCGCCCAGTGCCACGACCACAAGTTCGACCCGATCTCGCAGCGGGAGTATTACGGGCTGCAGGCGGTGTTCGCGGCCATCGACCGCACCGACAAGAGCTACGACCCGGACCCGGCGGTGACGGCGAAGCGGGCGGCCCTGACCGCCCGTCGAAAAGCGGCGGAGGGGAAACTGGCGGCGCTCGAAGCCGACGCCCGCAAGCGGGCCGGGAAGGACCTGGCGGAGGTGGAGCGGCAGATCGCCGACACGAAGCAATCGAAATCGCCGAAGCCGGAGTTCGGCTACCACTCGGCGCTGGCGGACAAGCAGGACGCGGCCAAGTGGGTGCAAGTCGATCTCGGCAAGGCTGTGAAACTCGACCGCGTGATCCTGCGGCCGTGCCACGACGACTTCAACGGCATCGGCGGCGGGTTCGGGTTCCCGGTGCGGTACAAGGTGGAGGCGAGCGACGACGCCGACTTCCGCACCCCGACCGTGCTGGCCGACCGCATGAACCGCGACCAGCCGAACCCCGGCACGGCGGCGGTGACGCTGGACGTGAAGGGTAAGTCGGCCCGGTTCATTCGGGTGACGGTGACGAAGCTGGCCCCGCGGCTGCCGACCGACTTCATGCTCGCGCTGGCCGAGGTGGAGGCGATCGACGTCGGCGGGGCGAACGCCGCGGCCGGGGCGAAGGTGTCGGCGCTGGACAGCATCGAAGCCCCGGTGCGGTGGCGGAAGGCGAACCTGACCGACGGAATCTACCCGCCGGCCGCCACTTCCCCCGAGCAACTGGCGAAGCTGACCGAACAGCGGGATGCGCTACTCACGAAGGCCCTCGGCCCGACGGCCGTGCAGGAGCGATCCGCCGCACTCGCCGACCTGGACGTGGTGAAGAAGGATCTCGCCGCCCTCCCGCCGCCGAAGTCGGCGTACATCGGCACCGCGTTCACCGGCAGCGGCAACTTCGCCGGCACCGGCGGCAAGCCGCGGCCGATTCACCTACTGCCGCGGGGCGACGTGACCAAACCGGGGTCGGAGGTTGGGCCGGGTGTACTCGCCGCCATCCCGGTGAAGTTCGACCTGCCGCCGACCGCGACCGAGGCCGACCGCCGGGCGGCGCTGGCGAAGTGGCTGACCCACTGGGACAACCCGCTGCTGTGGCGGAGCATTGTTAACCGCGTGTGGCAGTACCACTTCGGCCGCGGGATCGTGGACACGCCGAACGACTTCGGCCGCATGGGGCAGCAGCCGACGTACCCCGAACTGTTGGATTACCTGGCCGCCGAGTTCCGCGACGGCGGCGGGTCGCTGAAGAAGTTACACCGCCTGATCGTGACCAGCGCGACGTACCGGCAGTCCTCAGCGGCGAACCCGGCGAACGCCAAGCTGGATGCGGACAACCGCTACCTGTGGCGGCAGAACCGGCGGAAGCTGGAGGCCGAGGCGGTGCGGGACTCGATCCTGGCGGTGTCCGGCAAGCTGGATCTGACGATGGGCGGGCCGAGCTTCCAGGACTTCGTCGTCGAGAAGCCGGAGCACTCCCCGCACTACCAGTACCACCTGGCCGACCCGGAGGACGCGGCGACGCACCGGCGGGCGGTGTACCGGTTCGTGGTGCGGAGTAAGCCGCAGCCGTTCCTGGCCGCGTTCGACTGCGCCGACCCGAGCCTGGCGGTGGACAAGCGGAACGAGACGATCACCCCGCAGCAGGCGCTGGCGCTGCTGAACACCCGGCTGACGCTGGCGATGGCGGCACACTTTGCGAAGCGGGTGGAGCCGCTGGCGGCGGACGACGCCGGGCGGGCGGGCGCGGCCTTCCGGCTGGCCGTCGGCCGCGAGCCGACGGCGAGTGAAGCCGAGGTGCTGACGCAGCACGCCACCGAGTTCGGCCTCGCCAGCGCC
>CANJKY010000295.1 GCA_947474875.1 Gemmataceae bacterium | reverse complement strand
CGGTACTCAGATCGATGGTGGTTTCGGAGAGCGGATGGCGGATGGCCGACCAGAATAGGTTCCACATCGACTGCAAGTGGGCCCACCACGGAATGCGGGAGGTCATCACGAGCGAACGCACTTCAGGTGTCAACAGGTGGAGGGTAGCTGGATAGTACACGACGCCGATCCGGAGGAGCCGGACCATTTGCTCTACGGCCCCATCGATTGTCCCGCGAACCACCTTTTGGAGTTCCGTTTGGAGTTCCGTTACGGGACGCAGCTCGTCCAGTTCACGAGCATTGGCCAAGCGGCCGAGGAGGGCGATTTCGGTTTGGCGAACCATTTCGCTTACATCGACCTCGACTTCGTCGCGAACGGATGAATTGAAAACGTTCTCTAACCGAGCAGCGAAATCGTCCACGCTGGCACTCAGTCCGGCAAGTGACTCTTCACCCTCCTTCTTCTTGGCGATCAGTAGGTTTTCGCGTCGTTGTTCGCTGTCCGTCCCTACGCTGTCCGAGGCTTCACCGACCCCTGACGCTACCGCCCCTAACCGCACCAGAATGTCACGGAAGCTAGGCATGGCCTCGGAGACCGTGAGTTGTTGTGCTGTCATTTCACGCCCTCCTCCTTACTACGCTATCAGTGCAGTTTACACCACCGGCCGCTTGGTGTGCCAGTCGGTGGCGGACTCGTACATGCGGGCGATGCGGAACATGCGGTCCTCGTCGAACGCCGGCGACAGCAGTTGCAGCCCGACCGGCAGCCTGCCGGCGGTGAACCCGCACGGGATGCTCATGCCCGCGATGCCCACCAGGTTGCACGAGATCGTGTAGATGTCGGACAGGTACATCGCCAGCGGGTTGTCCGTCTTCTCGCCCAGCTTGAACGCCGGCGTCGGCGAGGTCGGGCCGAGGATCACGTCGCACTGGCCGAACGCCGCGTCGAACTCGTTCTTGATCAGCCGCCGCACCTTCAACGCCTTGTGGTAATACTGGTCGGCGTACCCGCTGCTCAGGGCGTAGGTGCCGAGCATGATCCGCCGCTGCACCTCCTTGCCGAACCCCTCCCCGCGGGTCTTGCTGTAGGTGGCGATCAGGTCGGCCTTCGTCTTGGTGCGATGGCCGTAGTGCATGCCGTCGAACCGGGCCAGGTTGCTGCTGCACTCGGCCGTCGCCACGATGTAGTACACCGCCACCGCGAACTTCGACCCGATCGGCAGGCTGATCGGCACCCGCTTCGCCCCGAGCGCCTCGTACTGCTTCAGGCTGGCCTCGATGATCTTGCCCACTTCGGGGTCGAGACCCTCGTCGAAGAACTCCTTCGGGATGCCGATGCGGAGGTCTTTCACCGGCGTGTTCAGCGATTTCGTGTACTCGGGCACCGGCTGGTCCACGCTGGTGGAATCGCGGCGGTCGTGCCCGGCGATCACCTCCATCATCAAGGCGGCGTCGGTCACGTCGTGGGCGAACGGGCCGACCTGATCCAGGCTGCTGGCGAACGCGATCAACCCGTACCGGCTGACCCGCCCGTAGGTCGGCTTCACCCCGACGATGCCGCACAGCGCCGCCGGTTGGCGGATGCTGCCGCCGGTGTCCGTGCCCAGCGACACCGGCGCCTCGCACGCCGCCACGCACGCCGCGCTGCCCCCGCTGCTGCCGCCGGGAATGCGGGTGGTGTCCCACGGGTTCGTCGTCTGCTGGTACGCGCTGTTCTCGGTGGACGACCCCATCGCGAACTCGTCCATGTTCGTCTTGCCGATCAGCACCGCGTCCTCGGCCTTCAACCGCTCGACCACGTGCGCGTCGTAGGGCGGGACGAAATGCTCCAGCATCTTGCTGCTGCACGTCGTGCGGACCCCCTTCGTACACAGCACGTCCTTCACCGCCACCGGCACCCCGGCCAGCTTGCCGAGTTTCGCCCCGCTCTTGCGTTTGGCGTCGACCGCCTCGGCCTGCTGCCGCACGGCCGCCTCGTCCACCAGCAGGAACGCCTTCACCTTCGGCTCGCGGGCTTTGATGGCGGCGAGGAAGGCGTCGGCGATCTGCGCGGCGGTGGCCTGCCCGGACGCCTGCAGGGCGAGCAACTCGGTGGCGGTCTTCTCGATCAGGCTCATGGGTGAACTCAGGAAGAAGAGTTTGAACCGCCAAGACGCCAAGTCGCCAAGATGAGAGAATGCGAAGAGTTGAACGCGGGTCTAATCTCACTCCGTGCTTCTTGGCGTCTTGGCGTCTTGGCGGTTTCGCAATTCGTTCAGTGCGAAACGGGTTCGTCGGTGTCGAACACCGCCGGCACGCCGAAGAAGTCGGCCAGCCGCACCGGGGCGTTCTGCAGCGCCGCGTCCACTGGCAGCGACGGCACCGGCACATCCTCGCGGAACACGTTCTGCACCGGCAGCGGGTGGGCCAGCGGTTCCACCCCGTCGGTGTTCACGCTCGCCAGTTGGTCGACGTACCCGAGGATGGCGTTCAACTGGTCGGCCATCTTCGCCAGGTCGGCGTCGGGCAACTCCAGCCGGGCGAGGGCGGCCACCTTCTTCACCTGGTCGAGCGTCAGGGACATGGCAAAACTCAGGTAGGGTGGGCACCGCCCACCGGGTTGCGAACGGTGAGCGATGCCCACCCTACACGGCAGGCGGACGCGGGAGAGTCGGCCGCGGGGGTGTTAGACGACGACGGTGCTGAACGGCTTCCGCTTCACCGGCTTGGTGATCTTGCCCGAGCGAATGCACTGGGCGCACACCCACTTGCGGAGGGTCTCCCCGCCCTCGCCGGCGACGCGGATCCGCTGCAGGTTCGGCTTGTACACCCGCTTGTTGATGCCGGTGATCTTCTTCCCCACCCCGCCCAGGTACTTGGCCTTCCCGCGGTACGTCTTCTGATTCCCCCGCTGCGGGGTCTTCTGACAAACGGTGCAGTGCATGCCCATCGGACGAACCCTGTGAACCCGGCGGCGCGGCCGGGGTGCCACGTCGAGACAGAACAACCAATATAGGCGGTACGGTGCGACCGACAAGCCGACCGCGGGAAAAGCCGAGGGGCGACGGGTTCGGCCACTCTTGGACCGCGGGCCTCCGGCCCGCTGCGGCCGGGACGGCCGCGGTCCAAGGGGCAAAGCCGCGGGCGGGGTGGCCCGCTAAGCTACGCCGCATGTCGCTCTTGTTCGACCTGTTCTACCTGCTGGCGGTGGTGGCGATGTCGCCGTGGCTGGCGTGGCGGGCTATCCGCACCGGCCGCTACCGCCGCGACCTGCCGGCCAAGCTGCTCGGCCGGGTGAGCATCCCGAACCCGGACCGCAAGCCGGTGGCGTGGTTCCATGGCGTCAGCGTGGGCGAAATCCACCTGCTCGTGACGGTGGTGGCGGCGTTTCGCAAGCGGCACCCGGACTGGCGGGTCGTCGTGTCCAGCACCACCGACACCGGGCTGGCCGAGGCGCGGGCGAA
Source organism: Gemmataceae bacterium (assembly GCA_947474875.1). Classification (GTDB taxonomy): domain Bacteria; phylum Planctomycetota; class Planctomycetia; order Gemmatales; family Gemmataceae; genus JALHQU01. The sequence goes on along the minus strand of CANJKY010000295.1, from coordinate 2,281 downwards.
GTTCGACGCGGTGGTGCCGTACCCATTCGACTTCAGTTGGGCGTGCCGGTCCGCACTGGCGGCGGTGAAGCCGGCGGTGGTGGTGCTGGCCGAGAGCGAGTTGTGGCCGAACTTCCTGACCGCCTGCCGGGAGCGTGGGGTGCCGGCGGTGGTCATCAACGGGCGGGTCAGCCCGCGGAGCTTCGCCCGGCTGTTGCGGCTGAAGGCGGTGGCGAACCGCTTCCTGTTCCGGAACGTAGCCGTGTTCGCCGTGCAGTCGGCCGAGTACGCCGACCGGCTGCGACAACTGGGTGTCAGTGAGTCGAAGGTGACGGTGTGCGGGTCGGTCAAGTTCGACGGGGCGACCGGCGACCGGGACACGCCGAAGGGACGAGAGCTGCGGCGGTTACTCGCCCCCCTCTCTCCGCCGGGGAGAGGGGTGCCATACTCCTCGTCGCCGGCAGCACGCACGCGCCGGAGGAGGAGATCGTCCTCCGCGTGTTCGCCCGGCTGCGGTCCCGTTACCCGCAGCTTCATCTGATCCTCGTCCCGCGACACCCGGACCGGTTCGCCGAGGTCGCCGGGCTGGTCGAGCGGAGCGGGCTGGGGTTCGTCCGTCGGTCGCAAATCGCCGAACCAGCGGTCGAGCTGCCGGCGGTGGTGCTGCTGGACACGGTGGGCGAACTCGGCGCGGCGTGGGGGCTGGCCGACCTGGGGTTCACCGGCGGCAGCCTGGACGGGAAGCGGGGTGGGCAGAGCATGATCGAGCCGGCCGGGTACGGGGTGCCGGTGGCGTTCGGCCCGCACGTGTGGAACTTCCGCGACGCCGCCCGCCGGCTGGTCGAAACCGGCGGAGCGGTCATGGTTTACGACGAGGCGGAGTTGGAACGGGAACTGGCGGCGCTGGTGGAGAATGCCGACCGCCGGCGGCGGATGGGCGGGGCGGCGCGAGCGCTGGTGCGGGAGCAGCAAGGGGCGACCGAACGGACGCTGGACGTCATTGATCGCGTGCTGCCGGCGGCTCTGTCTTAGGCGGCTCCTCCTTCCGCGGGACGATCGCCACCGCCGTAAGTACAAGCAGCACAGCAAGTCCGGTTCGCCAGGTCGGCACCTCCCGGAAGTACACCCACGCGAACCCGACGAACACCAGCAGGGTGATCGCCTCCTGGATGATCTTCAACTGGGTGACGGTGAACACCAGGCTGCCCAGCCGGTTAGCCGGCACCTGCAAAATGTACTCGAACAGGGCGATCCCCCAACTGGCGAGGATGACCACCCACAGCTTCTGCTCCGGGAACTTCAGGTGCCCGTACCACGCCAGCGTCATGAACAGGTTCGACCCGACGAGCAGCAGCACCGGCCAGACGTACCCCACGGAATTTCCTCCCGAACACAGAACCGACGGGATAGCACGCCCGTCTGAACGGGTGTAGTGCAACCCGTGGGCCGGTCGAAACGACGTTTGACGGCTGTGCGAGTGAGAGGTAGACTTGAATCCGGCTTTGAGTCTGCGGAGGGACGGGGTATGAGCGGTCGCCCGTGGAACGGTGTGCGGATCGCCCTGAGCGGCGTGCTGGCGGTGTTGACCGCCGCGCTGGTGGTGCCGAACGTGTCCGCCCAGCTCGGCCGGCCCGGAGCCGGGGGCAACCAGAACGCGCCCTCCCCGCCGGCCGGTCCGCCAGTCGGCATGGGCGGACAGGGCAACCCCGGTGTGCCGGGCGGCCCAGCGGCGCCGGGCGTGGGCGGCCAGCGGAACGGTGCAGGCGGCGGGCAGAACGCCCCGTCGTTGCCCGGCGGCCCGCCGGTCGGTCTGGGCGGGGCGGGTGGGGGGAACAACCAGGGGTATGGGAACATGCCCGATCGGCCGGACCGGCCGGGCTTGGGCGGCCCTGGGGCGCCGCCGGCGCCCGGCGGGTTGGGGGGTGGCATGCCGCAGCCGCCGCGGCCGGGTATGCCCGGTGGCCCCGACCGCCCGGATCGACCGGGAGCCCCAGGTGGTGGCGGGATGGGCGGACCGTTCGGCCCGCCGGGCGGGTTCGGCGGGCCCAGGTTCGAGAACGTGTGGAAGTGCGGCAAGTGCCAGCGGGAGATCGGCACCGGCGCGTTCCCTCCGGCCACCTGCCCGCACTGCGGGGTTCACCTGATCAACGGCATGGGGAACGGGGACAAACCGGCCCGCGACAACCCCGGCGGGTTCAACGCCCTGCCCGGCGGCCCGGCCCCTGGGCCGCAGGCCGGCGCGGTGGACGACGGTCGGGGACCAGCCCCGTTGGCCCCACCGGCGTTCGGCGGCGGTGAGCCG
>CANJKY010000294.1 GCA_947474875.1 Gemmataceae bacterium | reverse complement strand
CCTGTTCGGGCTGGCGCTGAACGGCTGGCGGCCGGTGGTGTTCGGGTTCCGCAAGTCGGTGTCGGTCCGGGCCACCGAGATGCTGAAGAAGGTGGACGCGGCCCACGTGTTGGACGTGCCCATCGACGGGCTGAGCGGCGGGCAGATGCAGCGGGTGTTGCTGGCTCTCGCCCTCGACCCGCAGCCAGAACTGCTGCTGCTGGACGAACCCGCCGCCGGGATCGACTTCAAGGACGAGCAGGATTTCTACCAGTTGATCGCCACCCTGAACCGCACCACCGGGGTGACGGTGGTGCTGGTGTCACACGACCTGCCCACCGTCACCCGCTTCGCCACCCACGTGCTGTGCTTGCAGGCCGGCGTCATTCGCAGTCAGGGCCACCCGGCCGACGTGCTGTCGAAGGAGAGCGTCGCCGCCACCTTCGGCCCGACTGGCCTGGGTGGGAGGTGATCTAAATACCTCCCATCAAATGCAGAAGTGTCGCCCGGTCGCCCGGCTTATGTGCGCGGTTCGAAGCGGGTCGTCTCGTTGTAGCGGAAGTCGTCGCCACCCAGGTACTCCACCTCGCCGTAATAGACGGTGGTCCGCAGGCAGGCCGCCAATCGGCACCCCAGGGCGGCAACGCTTCGGTAGCCGGACGCCATGATGCGGAGCGGTTCGGCGAAATCCGGCTCCCCGTCCCGGTGCTTCCGCGAAACGTTCAGCCACAAGCCGTCCGGGGCCGTGGCCTGGAACCATTCGTACACGTTCTCGTAATCGCACTTCGCATCGGGGAGTCGGAACTCCTCGGCCAGCCGATACCCGACCTCCTTGATCGTGTGGGGCAGAACGCACCAAAACGATTCCATCGGTGGGCCTACAGCCATGAGGGTCGGGGACTACGCCGGATAGTCTACTGCTGCAGTACCCACAGCAGCGAGTCGCCATCACTTGTCCATTTGGCGGGAGCTATTTAGCGCACCGAGGCGGGTTGCGTCACCGGTTCACCCGCCCGCCGCTTCGCCCGGGCCCGCACGTTCGCCCGCACCACCAGGCACACGCTGACCCACACCACCCCGGCCAGCGCCCCGCCGATCACGTCCGTTAGCCAGTGGACGCCCAGGTACAGCCGCGACCAGCAGACGAACACCGCCACCAGAGCCAGCGCGACCGCCCCCGCCCACCGCCACGGCACCCGCGAGCCGTGAGCCACCAGCAGTATTGCCAGCGAGCCGTACAGCCCGACCGACTGCAAGGAGTGACCGCTCGGGAACGAGTAGCTGGTCGGCCAATCGATGCCGGGGATCGCGTCCGGCCGCGGGTACGCGAACACCGCCTTCAGCACCAGTTGCAACAGCAGGCAGCCGACCTGTACCGCCAACAGGGTGGCCGCGTCGAGGTACCGTTTGCCCGCGGCGAGCACCCCGACCAACACGGCCGTCACGGTGACGATGAACCACGTCCCGCCCAGGCCGGTCAGCACCCCGACACCGCGGTCCCATCCCGGTGTCGCCCCGGCCCGCAAGGCGTTGTGAACACTCAGGTTCAGTTCCTGCCACGACCCGGCCATCACCTGCCGGGCCAGCAGTCCGAACCCGATCGTCGCCGTCCCCGCCACCAGCAGCCCGACGACGTACACCCTGGCCCACCGGATCGTGAGCAGCAGCACCGCCGCCACGAACGCAAACAGCCGCTGGCGGAGCGTCTGCGCACCGGCACCGCCGAGCGTACCGCCCGGCTCCGCGTCCTCCTCGATCGCGTCGGTCGTCGGGTCCGGCCGGTACTCGGGACCGGTCAACACCCGGACCGCCTTCGGCACCACCTCGAACGTGAACCGCCGGCCGTCGGTCACCTCGCCGTCGATGCTCAGCGGCAGCGGCGGATCGGACTCGATTGCCAGGTGCCGGCACTTCCGCCGCTCGACGAACTCGTCCTCGTGGTAGTCGCCGGCTATCACCCGCGCCGACACCACTGCCATGTCGAGCGTGTCCCCGGCCCGGATGATCACTACCTCCATCAGCCCGTCTTCGGGGTTGGCCAGTGGCGCGACGGGCACCCCGCCGGCGGCGGTGCGGCCGTTCGCCACCACCAGGTTGTGCAAGTCGATCTGCTCTGCCAAGCCGTGGTCCATGCGGAACGACACGCGGTACACGGGGGCGGTTGCGAGCGGGCCGACCGCCCCCCGCAGGTACGCCAGTGGCCCCCACGCCTCCTTGATCTCTTTCGTCAGCCCGGCCGTCACCTCCCCGCTGATCCCACCGGTGACGACATTCACGCTGAACTTCGTTTGGTCCGTGTCGATGCGGATGACGTCGATCCCCCGCGGCCTTCCGGTGCGGAGCAGTTCCACCGCCGCCGGCACGTCGAGCGGGATGCCCAGCGTGCGGCACAGGTCGTTGCCGGTGCCGAGCGGGAACACGGCCAGGGTGGTGCGGGCGGACGCGGCGACCAGCCCGTTCACCGCCGCGTGGGCGGTGCCGTCCCCACCGGCCACGGCCAATACGTCGAACCGCTCGCGGGCGGCGTCCGCCGCCATCTCGCCAAGATTCTGATCCGGACCGATCTCGCGGACGGTCACGTTGGGATGCCGGCGAAGGGCGGTGCGGAGGTCGTCAATCTGGGTGGCGGCCCCGGCCTTCGGGTTGAACAGGACACAGATTCGCGGGGCGGGCATGGGCGGGCGGCTCCGGGTCGGAACGGGGTCGTTTCCACCTACCAACATTTTGTTCCTTTATTCACGGGTGTACACTTATTCCACACCCTCGGAGGAATCGTCATGTCCGACCCCCTCACCACCGCCCTGGCCGCCCCGTTCGCCGTGAGCGAGGTGAAGTTTAAACCGCAGAGCGTGAAGGGCAACCGCGCCCTCGCCCTGGCGTACATCGACTGCCGCGTCATCCAGGACCGCCTCGACGACGTGCTCGGCGTCGAGAACTGGATGGACGAGTACGAGATCCTGACCGACGGCTCGGTCATGTGCCGGCTCAAGCTGAAGCTGGGCGGCGAGTGGGTGACCAAGTCGGACGTCGGCTCACCGAGCGAACAGCCGGACGGCGGCGACCGGCTGAAGGCGGCGTTCAGCGACGCGCTCAAGCGGGCGGCGGTGAAGTTCGGCATCGGCCGCTACCTTTACCGCCTCCCGGCCGTGTGGACCGACTACGACCCCCAGAAGAAGCAGTTCACCCAGCCCCCGCAGTTGCCGGCGTGGGCGCTGCCGCCGAAGAGGCCGCAAACGTCGCAACCGGCACCAGCACCGGCCGCGAAACCGTCAGGGCTTCCCAACAACGGGGACGAACTCCACCGCCGGCTCCGCGAATACGACGCCAAACTGTCGGAAAAGAAGATGTGCGGGGTCGGCGCCCTTCTTTCGCACGTCACGCAAGCGGGGGTGAAAGCGGGGTACGGGGATGACCTGGGCAAATGGGACGGGCCGGCCATCTCGTTCGCGGTAGAGACGGTGAAAGCGTTCGAGGCGTCGCTGAAAACAGCCCCGACCCTCGCGAAGCAGGCAGCGTAAACCATTATTTTTGAATGAGTTGCGCAATCTGATCCGAGTACCGGGAACGCAGGACCCTTTATCACACTGGGTCCTGCGTTCCCGGTACCTTTTCGGCCGGATGGCCGCGCAAGTTCCCCCTTAGCCGAGCGTACACATTGTGATGCGGTGCCCGCCGCGTCGGGTCCGGACACTCGGTGCCCCATGATCCTTTTCCGACACCTCCTGCCGACCTTCGTCGTGACCGTCGGGCTGTTCGGCCCGGCGTCCGCTGCTCAGGGCGGGTGGGTGACGATCACCAACGACACCAAACAGGTACTCGTCATCCAGGAGACGGGCGGGCCGCTCAACCGGCCGATCCGCGGGAAGGCGATCAAGTTGCAACCAGGCGAGACGTACCGCGAGTATCAGCTATTGGGCGGCACCCGGAACATTGTCATTGCAGAGGCCGGGGTGCCGAACGCCCCGCTCGCTCAGGGCCAGATGACTTGGGACAAGAGCGATACCGCATTCTCGGTGAAGACGGACGGGAAGAAGATCGTGCTCACGAGCGGGGCGGAGAAGAAGGAAACGACGGCGGTGAAGAAATAACTGGAACCGGGAACGCAGTGCCCGGGTGGGTTAGTATGTCCACCCCGGGCACTGCGTTCCCGGTTCCCGTGGTCATTTCGGGAACCAGTCTTGTAGCGCGGTCACCGTCAGTTCCTGCTGGATGAGCGCCTGGACCGCCTCGGCCGCCGCGTGCGCTGCCGACAGGGTGGTCAGGCAGGTGATGCGGTGCGACACCGCCGCCGAACGGATCTTCGCCTCGTCGCTGCTACTCCCGCGGCCGGACGGGGTGTTCAGGATCATGGCGATCTCCCCGTTCTTCATCTTGTCCAGGATGTTCGGCCGCGCCCCCTCCTGAATCTTGGCAATCACCTCCACCGGCACGGTCTCGGCCTTCAGCGCGGCGGCCGTGCCGGGGGTGGCGATCAGCTTGAACCCCATGTCGGCGAACCGCCGGGCGATGGGCGCGATCACCCGCTTGGCGTCCGCCCCGGCGACGGACACGAAGATGGTGCCCCTGGTCGGCAGCGGGGAGTTGGCCGCCATCTGCGCCTTGGCGAACGCCATGGCCATCGACTTGTCGCTGCCCATCACCTCGCCGGTGCTCTTCATCTCCGGCCCGAGGATGATGTCGATGCCGGGGAACTTGCTGAACGGGAACACGCTCTCCTTCACCGAGAAATGCGCGGGCACCGTCTCGCCGGACACGCCCAACTCGTCCAGCGTCTTGCCCACCATGACCAGCGAGGCGAGGCGGGCGAGCGGCACCCCGGTGGCCTTGGACACGAACGGCACGGTGCGGCTGGCCCGCGGGTTGGCCTCCAGCACGTACACCTCGGGCGGCTCGTGGGCGGTGCCGTCGAACCCCAGGCCGGTGACGGCGAACTGGATGTTCATCAGCCCTTTCACCTTCAGGGCCGCCGCCAGCAGCACCGCCTGCCGCTTGATCTCGTCCACCACCCCGGCCGGCAGGCTGTACGGCGGGATGACGCACGCCGAGTCGCCGCTGTGGATGCCCGCCTCCTCGATGTGCTGCATCACCCCGCCGATCACCGTCCGGGTGCCGTCGCTCAGGCAGTCCACGTCCACCTCGACGGCGTTCTCCAGGAACTTGTCGATGAGCATCGGCTTGCTCTTGGACAACTCCGGGGCGATGCGGGCCATGTACGCGGTCAGCTCCGGCTCGCCGTACACGATCTTCATGTCCCGCCCGCCGAGCACGAAGCTCGGCCGCACCAGCACCGGGTAGCCGATGCTGCGGGCGATGCTCAGCGCCCCCTGCAGGTCGGTGGTGTTCCCGTTCGCCGGCTGCTTCAGTCCGAGGGTGGTGATCAGCTCGGCGAACCGCTCGCGGTTCTCCGCCTTGTCAATGTCGTCCACGCTGGTGCCAATGATCGGCACCCCGGCCTGCTCGAGCGGCTTCGCCAGGTTGAGCGGGGTCTGCCCGCCGAACTGCACGATCACCCCTTCCGGCCTCATCCGCTCGTTGATGTTCAGCACGTCCTCGACCGTCAGCGGCTCGAAGAACAGGTGGTTGGACGTGTCGTAGTCGGTGCTCACGGTCTCCGGGTTGGAGTTCACCATGATCACCTCGTACCCGTGCTTCCGCAGCTCGACCGCCGCCTGCACGCAGCAGTAGTCGAACTCGATCCCCTGGCCGATGCGGTTCGGCCCGCCGCCCAGG
>CANJKY010000293.1 GCA_947474875.1 Gemmataceae bacterium | reverse complement strand
GTCGGAGTTGGACAGGATCTCGTCGCGGAGGTGCTCGAAGTTCGCCAGGTTGCCGTTGAACGCGAACGCGAACCACTTCCACTTGCACCCGTGCCGCTGCTCGAACGGCTGGGCGTGGCTGCGGCCCGTCGGCCCGCTGGTAGCGTACCGGGTGTGGCCGATCACCGCCCGGCCGGCGTAGTCTTCCAGGATGGACGCGAACTTGTGCGGCCGGCTCATGCTGAACGCTTCGGCCACCGTCCCCAGTTCCTTGTGCGTGTCGAGCAGTTGCTCCCGCTTCGGGTGGAACGACGACATGCCGGCGGCCAGTTGCCCGCGGTTCTGCAGGTCGAGCAGCATCCGCGGCATCAGCCGCGACACCTCGTCCGGGTCACCGGACCAGACCTTCGACTTGTGCGAGCCGCCGGAATGGTACAGGGCGGCGATGCCGCACTCGTGCCGCAGTTCGTCCATGTGGCTCACGGGGTGGGTGAGGGGGCGGGTGGCGAGTCACGGCTGACAGCGAATTTTACCCGCACGGAGTGGAACGGACAGGAAAAACGCGCAAGATGCGACGCCGGGCGTCGCGGATTCCGGCGCCATATTCGCTCGGGTCTAACACCTGCGCCGTCGGTATCACCCGCCCGATCGTCTGAACCGACGTGGCCGTGCCGGCCGTGTTCGCAAGTTGATCCGAACCGGAGGGGTAATATGAACCGTGCGATTCTGATCGCCACCGCGGTGGCCATCCTCGGAGGGGCTGCAATGAGCGAGGCCGCTGACAAACCGAAGGTCCCGGAGCCGGGTAAGGCCCTCCCGGAGGGCGCCCCGCTGAGCGTCACCATCGAGGGGACGGCGAAGTACACCCTCGACCCGGCTCTCGGGAGCGAGGCGGATCTGAAGAAGGGGTTCATCTCGGACAAGTTCCCGAACCCGCCGAAGGTGGCCCTGAAACTGGTCGTCAGGAACACGTCGGACAAGCCGGTGCAGGTGTGGACGAGCGGCGACCCGGTGACGGTCGGGTTGAACCTGAAGGGCGACGGGGCGGTGATGGTGACGCCGCGGCTGGCCATGACCGCCGACTACCGGTCGCCGCGGTCGACCGAGGTGGCCGCCGGCAAGACGGTCGAAATTCCGCTCACGCAGTTGAGCGGTGGGAAGCGGGGGATGGGGGAGTACTGGTACTGGACGAAGGCCGGCGAGTACGAGCTGACCGCCATGCTGAACACCGCGGTCAACCCGGCCCCGGCCGGGGCGGACAAGGCCGACGGCGGGTTCGGGCTGGTGAAAGTGGCCAGCCCGGCGTTCAAGATCGTGGTGGAGAAGAAGTGATTCTGAGAGTGGTAGGCACACTCCCTGTGCCGTAAGGCGGCAACGGCACACGGAGTGTGCCTACCACTCTCAGACTAATTCCGCCTTCGCCTCGCGGAAGCGGTAGCCGACGCCCCGCACCGTCTCGATCAGTTCCAGCCCGTTCCCGCCGCCTTGCAGCTTCTTCCGCAGCGTCTTGATGTGGACGTCGATCGTCCGCTCCAGCACGATCTGCCCCTCGCCGATGGCCGCGTCCATCAGCTGGTGGCGGGTGAACGCCCGGCCGGGCTGGCGGACCAGGCATTCGAGCAGGCGGAACTCGGTCGGCGTCAACTCCAGCTTCTTCCCGCCGATCGACACCCGGTGCCGCACCCGGTCGATCTTCACCCCCAGGTGTTCGATCACGTCGTTCGGGTCGGCCTGTCCCTCAGTCCGCCGCATCAGCGCCTTCACCCGTTGGAGCAGGATCTTGTTGTTGAACGGCTTGGTGACGTAGTCGTCCGCCCCCTTGGCGAACCCCTCGATCTGGTCCGCCTCCTCCGATTTGGCGGTGATCATGATGATCGGGATGTCGCGGGTCCGCTCGCCGGCCCGTAGCTCGCGGCACACGGTCAGCCCGTCCGCCCCCGGCAGCATCACGTCCAACAGCACCACGTCCGGCAGGTGTGTCTGGGCTTTCCGCAGCCCGTCCACCCCGTCGTGCGCCACCAGTGTTTCGTACCCCTCGCGGGTGAAGTACCAGCTCAGCGTCTGCACCAGCCCCCGCTCGTCTTCGATGATCAGGATCCGCGGCGTGGCCATGCTGCCTCCGGGTCGGGGTCAACCGAATCGGCCGGTGATGTAGTCTTCCGTCTGCTTCTTGTCCGGCTTGGTGAACAGTTGCTGGGTGGGGTTGAACTCGACCACGTGCCCCTCGTAGAAGAAGGCGGTCATGTCCGACACCCGCGCCGCCTGCTGCATGTTGTGCGTGACGATGACGATCGTGTACTGCTGGCTCAGATCGCCGATCAAATCCTCGATCGCGTTGGTGGACTTCGGGTCCAGCGCGCTCGCCGGCTCGTCCATGAGTAGCACCTGCGGGTCGGTGGCGAGGGCGCGGGCGATGCACAGCCGCTGCTGCTGCCCGCCGGACAGGGCCATGGCTGAGGTGTTCAGCCGGTCCTTGACCTCGTTCCACAGTGCCGCCTGCTTCAGGCACCGCTCCACCAGGTAGTCCAGGCGGCTGCGGTCTTTCACCCCGGCCACCCGCGGGCCGAAGATGACGTTCTCGTAAATGCTTTTGGGGAACGGGTTCGACTTCTGGAACACCATCCCCACCCGCCGCCGCAGGTCCACCAGGTTGACGTTCGCCGCGTAGATGTCCTGCCCGTCCAACCGCACCTGGCCGGTGTGCCGGCACCCGTCGATCAGGTCGTTCATCCGGTTGAGCATCCGCAGCAGGGTGCTCTTGCCGCACCCGCTCGGGCCGATGAACGCCACCACCGCCTGCTCGGGGATGGTCAGGGTGATGTCGAACAGGGCCTGCTTGCCCGGGTACCAGAAGTTCACTCCCGAGAGTTCGAACTTCGGTTTGGCCGCCACCGCGGCGGGTGCCGGACGGGAGGTGAAGATGTCCGAGTACAGCCGGGACACGGGCGGAGCCCCTCCCACCGGGGTGTAAGTGGTTTCTAAACGTAGCCTATGAAGGATGAGTGAAGACTGCGTGAAGACGACACGGGAGTTGCCGGTGAATCTCGGCAGCGGTCGCCAGTTCGCTCCGGCTGCTACAATTGCTCACACCCTGACTTCGCCCCGCCGCCGGGCCGACGCATGACCGACCGCAAGTATCTGTTCCCGCACGTGATCGAGTTGAATCTGGCGGCCGGCCGGCCGCTCGGGGTGAACGTGTATCTGATCGACGGGGGGACGGAGTATGCGCTGCTGGACATCGGCATGGAGGAGTCGCTTGGCGAGGTGATCGACCTGATCCGGCGGATGGACTTCCCGCTGTCCAAGTGCAAGCTGCTGATCGCTACCCACGCCGACGCCGATCACGTGCAGGCGCTCGCCACCGCCCGCGACCGGCTGAAGGCGAAGACGGCCGCCCACGCCAAAGCGGCGCCGGCGATCGAGTCCGGCGACCCGATCGAGACGTTCGCCAGCATCCCGGCGCAGGGGTTCCGCATCCCCATGCCGCCGTGCAAGATCGACACGAAGCTGAAGGACGGGGACGTGCTCAAGGTGGGCAAGGTGAAGCTGGAGGTGTGGCACACGCCGGGGCACACGCCCGGGCAACTCAGCTTCCGAATGGGGAACCTGCTGTTCAGCGGGGACAACATCTACCGGGATGGCGGGGTGGGGGTGATCGACGCGCACCACGGGTCGAACCTGCCGGACTTCATCACCTCGCTCACCCGCATCCGCGACTGCGACGCCGACTTCCTGCTGCCCAGCCACGGCCCGCCGTTCCGCCACGACAAACAACTCATCCAGGCGACCATCGACCGTCTGACGCGGTATCAGACGATGGCCGACTTCGGCCCGTGCGCAACCGGCTGGCCGCTGCAAGAAGAATGGGAGCGGGATGTGATCGCCGGCAAGATGCCGGACCTGGGGTAACCCCCTCGCCTCACTTCACGTACTTGCCGATCACGTCGAGGAACTCGTCGTTCGACTTGGTCTTGCCCATCTGCTTCACCACCGTCTCCATCGCCTCGTCCGCCCGCTTGATCTGGAGCATCGTCCGCCGCAGCAGGTTGATCCGCTCCAGTCGCTCGGCCGGGATGAGCCGCTCCTCCTTCCGCGTGCCGCTTTGCAGCAGGTCGATGGCCGGGAAGATCCGCTTGTCCGCCAGCCGCCGGTCGAGCACCAACTCCATGTTCCCGGTGCCCTTGAACTCCTGGAAAATCACGTCGTCCATGCGGCTGCCGGTCTCGATCAGCGCCGATCCGAGGATGGTGAGGGTGCCGCCTTCGTCGAATGCGCGGGCGGCGCCGAACAGCCGCTTCGGCACCTCCAGCGCCCGGCTGTCCACCCCGCCGGACAGAATCCGCCCGCTGTTCCCGGCGTGCTTGTTGTACGCCCGCGCCAGCCGGGTCAGGCTGTCCAGCAGGATGAGCACATCCCGCCCCTGTTCCACCAGCCGCTTGCCCCGCTCCAGCACCAACTCCGCCGTCCGCACATGCACCGACGTGTCCTGGTCGTTGCTGGACGCGATCACCTCCCCCTTCACCGTCCGCCGCATCTCCGTCACCTCCTCCGGCCGCTCGTCGATGAGCAGCATCATGAGGTGGACGGTCGGGTGGTTCTGGGCGACGGCGGCGGCGATGTGCGACAGCAGCACCGTCTTGCCGGTGCGGGGCGGGGCGACGATCAGCCCCCGCTGGCCCATCCCCACCGGGGTGAACAGGTCCATCACGCGGGTGGTGAGCGGCTCGGCCCCGGTTTCCAATTTCAGCCAGCGGGACGGATCGACGGCGGTGAGCTCGTCCCAGTTGCGGGTCTTGAACTCGGCCGGCGGCACGCCCTCGATGGCGGTGATCGCGGTGAGCCGCGGGCCGTTCTGCCCGCGGGCCGGCGGGCCGACCGGCCCGGTGAGCAGGGTGCCGGCCTTCAGCTTGAACTGGCGGATCAGGTCCGGGGTCACATACGGGTCGGTGGTGCGGGCGGCGTAGTGACGGGCCGGATCGCGGAGGAAGCCGAACCCCTTCGGGCTGAGTTCCAGGACACCGGTGAACGGGGCAGCGGGGGTAGACATATGACGCGGATTGTACCCGACCGCTACACAGAAGGCGAGACGGGACTTGCGGCGAGTTGGTTCACGAGACCGGCGGATGAAGGCGCAGCGGGCTGACGACCGCTCTGAATCCGGAACCAATTCGGTGCCATTTCGCTCGAACTCCTTGACGCCATCGGCCTGTCCGGTAAACTCACTGAGACTGAATCTCAAAACGCCGTCGGCCCGCCAGTCATGCTCATTCCGCTCGACATGCTGAAGCCCGGCGAACACGCCCACGTCGTCGAAGTGTCCGGCGACGCGGCGTGGGTCGGTCGTCTGGCCGAGATGGGCCTGCGGGAGGGGTGCAAGCTCCAGGTTCTACAGCCTGGCTCGCCGTGCCTGCTGAAAGTAGCCGACTGCCGCCTGTGCCTCCGCGGGTGCGAGACGACGCAAATTCTCGTCCAGCCGGTCACCGCCTGATGACCCTCGCCGAACTGAAACCGGGCGACTGCGGCCGGGTGGAGAGCTTGGGCGACGACCCGGCGCTCGTCCAGCGGTTGTCCGAACTCGGGCTGTTCGACGGCGAGGTGGTGGAGTTCGTCGGTTCCGCTCCGCTCGGCGACCCGCTCGAAGTCCGCGTCGGCGACACCCGCCTGAGCCTACGCCGAATCGACGCCGCACAGGTTCACGTCGCCAAGCTGTAACCCCATGCCTGCCAAACCTG
>CANJKY010000292.1 GCA_947474875.1 Gemmataceae bacterium | reverse complement strand
GGGCTGCGGGCGGTACGCCGGGCGGGGCGGCGGGCGGAACACCCACATCGGGTCCAGGTCGTGCGCCGGCAGCGGCGAGTACCCCTTCCACTCGTCCCGGTACCACGGGCTGATGAAGTACCGGCCGTCCGCCGCCGCGTACTGCAACTTCTCCAGGTGGACCAGGTGGGCCATCGGCACCCCGCTGCCGCCCCAGTTGAGCGCCACCGTGGTGGAGATGGCCCCGTGCATGGACACCACCACCTTGCCGACCGCCCCGCCGTGCCGGGCGAACGCCCCCGGGAACAGGTGGCCGTACCGCTCGTAGTCCGGCGTGTCCACCACGTCGAAGGTCATCCCGGCCGCCGCCCGCGCGATGTTATTCGCCGTCAGGAAGTCGTGTACCTGCCAGTTCGGGGCGTCCGGCTCGGCGTACCCGCCGAGCGACGCCGGGGTGTACGCCGTGCGGTACGGCAGGGCGTGCGCGTTGGCCGGCCGCGGGGCGGCCTCCGGCTCCTGGGCCCGCAGGTAGTAGAACTCGACGCCCGGGTTCGTCTCGATGGCCCCGCGGTAGAACGTCTGCCCGCCCCCGACGGAGTGAAACAGGTCGAACCCGGCGATCAGAACGCGCATCGTGTGCCCCCTCCCGGGCGGTGCCCCGGCGGGGTCATTCGCAGTAGTACGTCTTGTCCCGGTGGGTGTACGTGTACCCGAACCCGTCCAGGTACGCCCGCAGCCGGGCGTGGTCGAACACCCCGTCCTTGTCCGGGTGGATCTCGATGCACAGGCACGGGTGCCGGTCGCCGATCAGCTTCCGCGCCCCGTCCAGCACCAGGAACTCGGCCCCCTCCACGTCGATCTTGATCAGCCGCGGGACCACCGGCCCGCCCTGGGCCGCCACGAACGCGTCGAGCGACACCGCCGGCACCTGCACCAGGCCGGGGGCGTCGGCCACCGCCGCGTCCGGCCCCACCCCGACCAGGTGGCTGGCCTCGCGGTTCACGGTCGCGGCCGGGATGTCGATGAAGCTGAGCGTGCCCGGCTGGTCCGCCACCGCCGCGTGGTGGACGCACACGTTCGCCCCCAGCCCGTTGGCGTGGATCACCCGCCCCAGGTCGCGGGCCACCGTCGGGCTGGCCTCGAACGCGTGTACCACCCCCACCTGCCCGTACTTCACCTGCTTGCCCATCATCACCGCGAACAGGCCGATGTTCGACCCCACGTCCAGCGCCTGGTCGCCGGGGCCGAGCCGCTCCTTGCACCACAGGTAGTGTTCGGTCTCGGCCAGCAGCTTGGGCACCGGGTCGTCGGCCGCCGACACGCGGGTGTGGATGACGAACTTGACCAGATCGTCCGGCAGAAACAGCGGGTCGCCGTTGATGAGCAGCTTGGTGGTGCCGGGCGGGGCGGCGGCGGTGTCGGGCAGCGGGCCGGCGGCCAAAGCCCGCTCCAACTGGTCGACCCGCCAGGTCAGCCGCTGGATCTGCTGCTCGTACCGGGCGGTCACCGCGTCCAGGCGGGCGGTGTGGTCTGACAGTTGTCGGATGTACTGGTCGGATGCGGCGGCCACCGCGTCCAGGTGGGACATCCGGCCGGACAGGTCGGTCACCCGGTTCAGCGTCTGGGCCGTGCCGAGGGCGCTCCGCATGTTGTGTAGGAACCACCGCCTCATGCCCATCGCCCCTCTCCTGGGTGTCGCCGGTCGTCCGTGACCCGCCGCCCTCAGTTCAGTAGTGCCTGCACGAACCGCTCGGGTGTGTGGACGGCCAGCCAGTTCGCCCGTGCTTCCGCCGCCCGCCGCTCGTACCCGTCGTACCCGCGGACCACCCGCTGCACGGCGTCGGCCAGTTCGCTCGGGCGGGCGAACCGCTCGCCGCTGCCCGCCGGCTGCTGGGTCTCCAGCCAGGTACCGTCCGGCACCACCGTCGGCACCCCGGCGGCGATGGCCTCGGTGAGCGTGCCCGAACTCCGCCGCCGGTACGCCGCCGGGTCGAACGGGAACACCAGCACGTCGGCCGACGACACCAGGGCGAAGTAGTCGTCCGCGGTCAGCGGGCCGTCCAGCCCGACCAGTTCCACGTTCGGCCGCGGTCGGGTTCTCAGGTCCGCCAGCGCCGCCACCGACCGCGGGTTGTTCACCGCATCCGATACCCCGGCCTGAAGGATGAACCGCACCGGCTCCCCGGCCAGCGTGTCGATCACCGCTGGCAGATGGTGGAACCCCTTCTCGTCCCGCGGGTCGCCGACGACCGTGATCCGCAGCGGGCCGCCGCCGCGGCGGTGTGGGGGAAGTTTGCCGTTTCGGAACGGAATCGGCAAGGTGAAGTGCGCAAGCTGGGAAACGGTGGCGTACACCTCGCTCAACTCGGCGGTGTCGGTGTACAGGCGGATGCGGGGGTGCGGGCCGAGCGGGCGGTACCGGTTGAACAGCGCCAAGTGCGTGGCGGTGAACGGGTTGAGCGGGCGGTGGTCCGGCTCGGCGAAGTCCAGGGCGTGGCGGAATTCGAGGTGGAACGTCGGGCACAGCTCGGCCGGCAGGGTATCCACGATCCGCCGCACGGCGAGAAGTTCACGGGCATGGGCCGTCAGGAACACGACGTGATCTGCGGCCGACACCCGCAGCAGCGTGAGGGCGAACGCCAGATCCTTCCGCCACTCGTCGATGAAGTGCCGCTCGTGCCCGCACCCGGCCCGGTCCAGGTCGTCCGGCGGCGGGGGTGCCGGTGGGCGGGGGAATAGTCGCAGCACGGCCCGTTGCACCAACGACGGCTTCGGGGGCACCGGGTCGACGACCGGCGGGGGGATGGTGAGTGGGCCAAGAGTCAACGCCGGCACCGGCGGGTAGTGCATCTGGTGGTCGAGCCGGCAGACGGGCAGCAGCGGCACGCCGGGCGGGGCCAGGTCCGGCGGGCAGGTGGCGTGGGCCAGGATGTACGGGGTGAGGCCGCACCGCGGGGCGGCGTCGGCCACCGCCAACGCGGTCTCCAGGTAGTGCCCGCGGCGGTCCTTCAGCTCGTTCTGGACGATCAGCAGCTTCGCCGGCATCGGGCTAGAGTAGAAGTTCGGTCAGCGACCGCACCCGGTGTTCCACCTCCGGGTGTTTGTCCTGCGGGTCGAGCAGCACGGCGGTCAGCCCGGCTGCAGTGGCCCCGTGGTAGTCGTTCTCCACGTCGTCGCCGACGAACAGGATTTTCCCCGGCTCACACCCGGCGGACGCCACCACCGCGTCGAAGAACCTCGCCCCCGGCTTCCGCACCCCGACGACGGACGAAATCACCAGCCGCCCCCGCACCGCAGCCAGAGCCGCACTCCCACCCACCACCGACTCCAGCCGCCAGTCGTAGTTCGACGCCATGCCGACGCGGTAGCCCGCCGCGGCGAGTTCGGTCAGAGTGCGGGCCGCTTCGTCCGGCACCGCCCACGCGGTCGGCTGGGCGAAGTGCTGGAACAGTTCGTCGAACAACTCGTCGGATGAACCGGGCAAGGCAGCCGACACGATGTTCCGCCAGCGGCGGCGCTCCCGCTCCTCGCTCGTCACCCACCCGGCCTGTCGGTCCAGGTCGTCTTCGATACGGAACTGCTGCCACAACAGCGGGGAGATGGCCGCGGGATCGATCGCGTGCCCGTGCCGGCCGGCGACTTGAGCGTAAACCGCCGACGCCGTGGGGTTGGGGAAGATGAGCGTGCCGACGGCGTCGAAGTAGACGGCGCGGATGGGGGCTGGGGGCATGGGAGGGTGAATTGGGGTTGAAAGACCAAAATACCTCACCCCCCGGCCCCCTCTCCGAGCCGGAGAGGGGGTGTTCAAGGGAGGAAGCTTCATGGTGCCAGTGATGACTGACTGCCGGCTATCGGGAATAAATGCAGCGTCTGGCCGTCGAACACCCCCTCTCCGGCTCAGAGGGGGCCGGGGGGTGAGGTCTCCGTCCCGCCCGGTTGTACCGCCGGTGTCGGCTGTTCCGGCACCATCCCAGACTGCCGAATCTGCCGCCGGGTTCCGCCGCACGGGGTGCTTGACCGCCGGGCGATAATGTCCGTGTCCTCGGAGGGCCGGTCATGACACGGACGTTGGTGTTGCTGGTGGCGGTGGTGGCCGCGTACGCGGTCGGGTGCTGCGGCACCTCCGGCGTGCGGGACGCCCGCGACAAGCCCCGGCCGGACGACCCGCGGTACACCACCGAGGAGCAGAAGCGGCGGGCGCGGGACAAGTACGCGGTGCCGATCGAGGACTTCCGCACCGGCCCGCGGACGGGCAGCGAACTGCCGGGCGGGATCGGGCGGTAGTGGTCCGCTCGCTCCGCGAGCAGAACACTTACTTCACCAGCTTCTCGAACTGGTCCGTGTCCGGCCATTCGGTCACCGCGTCCACCGCCGCGTGGATCTTCTCCGCCACCCCCTGGGCTGCCTCAGTCTTCGTCCCCTTGATGCGGTCGGTGTTCAGCAGCAGCGCCCACGCGAACCCGTCGTTCCGGCGGACGATCACCGTCGAGGTGCCGGAAATCAGCCCGTAGTGCCAGGCGTTCACCTTCCCGGCGTTGCCGATCGGCCGCACGCTCCACCCGCACCCGTAGTACACCTCGGTCGGTCGGCCGCGGGTGTACCCGGCGGCGCCATCCGGCCGCGCCCACATCTCCTTGACTGACTCCTCGGACAGTAGCGGGCACTTCGCCGGGTCGTCGAACGCGGCGGTGAACTTCACCAGGTCGACGGCCGACGCCACCCACCCGCCGTGCGCCTCGTACCCCTCCACGTTCAGCCCGCCGTCCGGCGTCGGCACCACCTGCCCGGCGGTCGGCGGGTAGAAGCTGGTGCAGGTTTCGCCCTTCGCGTCGTAGTAGCTCACCTCCGTCTTCGGGCGGTTGGGCGGGGTGCCGCGGGCCAGCCGCGGGGCGGTGACCTTGAGTGGGGCGAACACCCGCTTGCGGACGTGCTCCTCGTACTTGGCCGAACTCACCTTCTCGATCGCCCGGCCGAGCAGCAGATAGCTCTGGTTGGCGTAGCAGTACCGCTCGCCGGGGTCGAAGTCGAGCGGCCGGCCGAGGGCGTACCGGGTCACCTGCTCGGGCGTCAGTGGCGGGGTGGTGCCCAGCGCCTTCGCCACCGCCCAGGTATCGGTACACGGGTCGAGTGAAAGGTCGCGGTCCCACCCGCCGGTCTGCTGGAGGCAGTGCCGCACCGTCACCTTCTTCCACCGCGGGTCCACCTTCGCCTTCGGCTCCAGGAACGGCTTGAGGGTGACGTAGTCCAGGATCGGGGCTTCCAGCTTGAGCAGCTTCTTCTCGACCAGTTGCAGCACGGCGACGGCGGTGATCGGCTTTGACACGCTGGCGATGCGGAACAGCGACGTGGGCTGCACCGGCACCTTCTTCTCCACGTTCGCGTACCCGAACCCGCGGGCGTACACCAGCTTGCCGTGCCGGGTGAGGGCGACGGCCGCGCCGGGCAGCCCGTTCCGGATGACGTAGGTGGAAATCAGGTCGTCGAGCGGCTTCAGCCGGTCGTCAGCCACGCCGGTGATCGGGAACTCGTCCGACGGCTTCGGCTTCTGGGCGAACGCGGCGGACGCGAAGGGAAGCGCGGCCGCCCACTTCAGCGCGTCGCGGCGGGTGAGCGACATGAGGGAACTCGGAGCGGAACAGGGCCTATCGACATGATAACCGCGAATCAGCAACCCGACTGGTGTAGAACCGCGACCGGAGGGAGCGGGTGGGGCAGCCAAACCCCCACCCGCTCCCTCCG
>CANJKY010000291.1 GCA_947474875.1 Gemmataceae bacterium | reverse complement strand
TGGCTCCGCTCCTTTCAGTCGCGGCGAAGATATTTACGGCAGCGTGATGGTCTGCCGATTCGCGGGGTCGTCCGAGTCGGCCAGCAGCAACTTGACGCTCGCCTTGCCCTTCACCGCCGCGTGGAACTCGGCCGGCGTCGTCACCGGCTTGCCGTCCACATGCGTGATCACCCACCACCCGCGGGACGGGCCGAGATCCTGGAACTTCTTGTCCGCCGCCGACCCCCGCTCTAGCTCGCGGATCACCACCCCCGGCGGTGGGTTCGGCGGGGTTCGCGCCATCCGCCCGCCGGCCCCGCCGAACTTGGTGCTCTGGTACTCGACCGTCAGCCCGTGGACGCTCGGCGGGGGCACGGTGGCCAGGAACGGCAGCGGGTTGTTGTTCTTGGCCAGCACCGCCTTGGCCGTCCGCGGTTGGCCGCCGTCCCGCCGGAATTCGAGCGTCACCTCCGTGCCGGCCAGTGCGGCCCCGACACGAAGCAACAGGTCGCCGTCCTTCCGCAGCGGGTGCCCGTCGATGGCGGTGATCACGTCCTCGGGGTACAGGCCGGCCGCCGCCGCCGCGCAGGTGGGGGTGATGGATTTGGCAATCACCCCGATCCCGTCCGGGTGGGACGCCGGCTCGATGCCCAGGAACCCGTACTCCACTTCCCGTCCGGCCTTCAGGGAGTCGATGATCTTGCGGTAGTTGCGGTCCAGCGGCACGGCGTACCCGCCGCTCGCCTCCGACCCGTACACCGCGGCCACCGCCGACCCCAGCCCGACCAGCCGGCCGTCGGGGTCGAACACCCCGGTGCCGCTCGACCCGAGGGTGACGCGGGCGTCCACCTGGATCAGCCCGCCGTAGGCGTGCAGCGGCTTCTGCGCGGTCGGCTCCGGCTGCACCGGCGGCGGGGCGCTCGCCCGGTTGGTGTTGCTCACGATCCCCCACGACGCGCTCGGGCTGCCGTCCCCGGCCCCGGCCGCCAGCGGGTGGCCGACGGCGATCACCCACGACCCCCGCCGCACCGTCGCCTTCTTGCCGTCCGGGGTGTCGGCCAGCCGCACGTCGGCGAACCGCACCGCCTTCAGCCCGGCCGGCGGGGACAGCAGCTTGATGACGGCCAGGTCGCTCTTACTGTCGGCGGCGAAGATGTCGGCGTAGCTGCCCTCCCCGGTGCTCGCGCGGACGTACACCTTCGTCGCCCCGTCGGTCAGGTGGTACGGCACCAGCACCAGCCCGGCCTGCGGGTCGAGCACCACCCCGGACCCGAACAGGTGGTCGGCGGTGTTCTCCGGGCGGGAGAGGTCGAGGCGGTCGAGCGGCGGTTGCGGGCGGCCGGGCCACCGCGGGCCGAACCTGCGATTGTCCGGCTGGTTCTGGGGCTCGTACCCGCCGAGCCGTCCCGGTCCCCGTTTCACCCCCGGTTCGGGCGGGTACTCGGCGTGGGACACCACCACCGCCACCACCGCCGGGGTGACGTCGTCGATCACCTTCTGCATCTGCTCTTCGACCGCCTTCAGGGACGGCGGGTCGGCGGCGCGGGCGACCGGCAGGAGGACGAGGATCGCGGCGATGGGGAGGAGGTGTCGCATCCCGCCGTTGTACCACAGGCCGCGGCGTTTGAACACCGGCCGGCGGCCGGTGCCACGGGAATACATGCCGGGTCGTTACACAGATGGGTTAGCCCCGGGTTGCCCCGACCGTCATAATGGCAGAGCCACCCGCATTGCCGCGGGGCGTGGGGGTCGGGTTGTGCCGAGCGGCGGCGGGGGAGTTTTCCGCCCGCCGCGGTTTGTCCTTGTGGACAATCTGGGCGAGGGGCACAATCTTTACCTACCAGCGAAGCCGCGGCGCTCCGGACACGGACGAGACCCTCATGCGCACCCAGTTCCTCCGCCTGGCCCTGTTCGCCGTCGTCGTGTGTACCCTCGGCGGGATGGTGCTCAGCGTCTCCCGGCTGGCGAAAGCCCAGCCGGCGGCGGCTACCTCCGCGTCGCCGGGTAAGCCGGCCGAGGCGGTGATCGAGAAGCTGTCGTTCCCGGAGAACCGGGACGTGAACCGCCAGTTCGAGGCGGTGCAGGAGTACCTGCAACAGAAGAACCCGAAGTGGCGGGAGGTGACCGAACTCGCCCAGAAGCTGCTGGATAACAAGTCGGACTACTTCTACCAGTTCCAGGAAGGCGACAAGCGGCGGGTGAGCGTGAAAGATGAGATCAGCCGGATGATCGGCAAGCTGCCGAAGGAGGGGCTGGAGTTCTACCAGATCACCTACGGGCCGGTGGCCGACGGGCTGCTGAAGGAGGCGAAGGAGAACGGGTACGACAAGGCGAAGCTGGCCGAAGTGTCGCAGCGGTACTTCCACACCAAGGCCGGGGCGGACGCCACCCTGCTGCTGGCGGCGGTGAACCTGGAGACCGGGTACTTCCCCGAGGCCGCCTACGGGTACCAGCGGCTGCTCGCCCGCCCGGACGCGGACAAGATTCTCGACCCGAAGACGCTGTTCAAGGCGGCGGTCGCCATCCGCCGGGCGGGGGACGGGAAGATGACCGACGCCGTGGCGGCAGTGTGGGCGCTCTTGGAGAAGAACTTCCCGCGGGAGGGGGTGCAGATCGGCCGTAAGGGGTACTCGCTGGACATGCTGAAGGCGGAACTGGACAAGCCGGTGGAGATGCTGTTCGGGCAGGTGGGCGACCAGTTCGTGGCGATGAAGGGCGGGAACCCGACGCGGGCGGCGACGGCCGAGGCCGGGGCGCCGTTCCTGGGCACCATCTTCAACCTGCCGGTGCTGTACCGGCTGGAGGACGACGGGCAGAAGGAGGCGGCCGACTTCGTCAAAGCGGCGGTGGCCCGGACGTACCGGGACAGCAAGCAGAACCGCCAGTCGTTGCCGCTCATCCCGGGCGCGTTCCCGGTCACCGCGCCGAACGTGATCGTGTTCCGCGGGTACGACGGGGTGTACGCGTTCTACACCCGGTCGTTCACCGACGCCAGCGGGGTGCGGCGGCAGGAGGGCAACCTGGCGTGGCACCAGTTGGGCAAGTACGGGGCGGCGGCCATCCGGGCGGGCGGCTCGGACGACGGCGAGTCCGCCCAGTCGGACGCGGCCAACCTGAAGTCGTGGTCGGAGTACTGGGCGGGGGTGAACCACGGCAGCGTGCTGTTCGAAAACCCCCTGGCCGGGTCGCTGTCGCACGACGGCAAGCGGGTGTACTTCGTGGACGACTTCAACGTTCCGCCGGCCATGCAGCAGGTGAACTACGACATGGGCTGGGCGCAGCCGCAGGGCGACACCGGGCCGAAGGGGGTGGGGAAGAAGGAGTACAACCGGCTGGTGGCGGTGGACCTGGAGACCGGGTCGCTGGCGTGGACGCTCGGCCGCCCGGCCCCCGGCACCCGCCCGGACGAGGTGGACAAGATCACCAGTTCCGCCCTGCTGGCCGAGGGGGCGTACTTCCTCGGCCCGCCGGTGACGGTGAACGGCAAGCTGTACGCGCTGATGGAGCGGGACGGGCACCTGCTGCTCGCCTGCCTGGACCCGGCCAAACTGAGCGAGGCGGCCCCCGCCCTGAAGTCGGGCGAGAAGCCGCGGCCGGGGGTGCGGGTCGGCCCGCAGCCGCAGCCGGAGTTGGTGTGGGTGCAGGCGCTCGGGCGGGCCAACTCGCCCGTCCGCCAGGACCCGCTCCGCCGCATCCAGGGGGCGTTCCTGGCCGCCGCCGACGGGGTGATGATCTGCC
The DNA here is from genome assembly GCA_947474875.1 of Gemmataceae bacterium. Classification (GTDB taxonomy): domain Bacteria; phylum Planctomycetota; class Planctomycetia; order Gemmatales; family Gemmataceae; genus JALHQU01. The sequence goes on along the minus strand of CANJKY010000291.1, from coordinate 2,003 downwards.
CGACCAACTCCGGGGCGGTGGTGGCGGTGGACCTGAACGCCCGCAGCCTTCTGTGGGCGCACACCTACGCCACCCTGGACAAGGGGAGCGAGATGGGCGGCGGGATGCGCCGCGGCGGCTACCCGGTGCGGGCGAACGGCCAGAACGCCAACCAGTGGCGGTCGTCCACCCCGCTCATCGTCGGCGGGCGGGTGGTGGTGTCCGCGTACGACAGCGGCACCGTCCAGTGCCTGGACCTCCGCACCGGCAAGTTGCTGTGGCAGGAGGCCCGCAAGCCGGACGACCTGTACGTCGGCGGGGTGGCGCAGGACAAGGTGCTGATCGTCGGCAAGAGCACCGTGCGGGCGGTCAAGCTGGTCGGCGACAAGGACGACAAGGCACAGCGGGAGAAGCCCACCCCGGCTTGGAAAGAGGAACTGAAGGTGGCCCTGCCGGTCGGCCACGGGGTGGTCGGCAAGGACGGCAAGTTCTACCTGCCGGTGGTCGGCGACCCGGACAAGGCGGACGACCAGACGCCGGCCGTGTGGGGGGTCGACACCACCACCGGCAAGGCGGTGAGCAAGACCCTGTACCGGCGGAAGGACGTGCTGCCGGTCGGCCCGGCCCCGGACCCGCGGCTAGCGCTGGGCAACCTGGTGTTCCACGACGGCATGATGTTCTCCCAGTCGGCCACCGAGGTGGTGGCGTTCCCGCTGAACGAGGTGAAGCGGCGGGAGGTGCAGATCGCCCTGGACAAGAACCCGAACGACCCGGCCGGGCTGTTCTCCCGCGGCGAGCTGTCGCTGGAGAAGGGGGACCTGCTGAAGGCGGTCGAGGACTTCAAGGCGGCCCAGGCGAACAAGCCGTCCGAGGACGTCGAGCACAAGATCAAGCAGAAGCTGTACGTCGCGTACACCGAACTGCTGCGGGACAAGTTCGACCAGGGCGAGCCGTTCCTGGCCGAGTACAAGCAGCTGTGCGAGTACAAGCTGGACGACACCGAGCCGGACTTCGGCCGCCAGCGGGAGGAGCAGACCCGCCGCCGCGGGCTGTACTACAGCCTGGTGGCCAAGGGCCGGGAGGCGCAGGGCCGGCTGGTGGAGGCGTTCGACCACTACCGCGCGTACGCCGAGCTGGGCGAGCAGGGCAAGCTGCTGCCGGTGCCGGAAGACCCGAACACCGCCGCTCTGCCGAGCGTGTGGGCGAGCGGCCGAATCGACGCCATGATGCGGAACGCCAAGGACCCGGCGGCGCGGAAGCCGCTGGAGGACCGGGTGGCCAAGGACTGGGCGGAGGTGAAGGCGGCCAACGACCTGGACCGGCTGCGGAACTTCGTCAAGGTGTTCGGCGCGTACTTCGCCTCCGGCCGGGACGCCCAGTTCCTGCTGGCCGAGCGGCTGAAGGATACGAACAACGACGACGACCGGCGGGAGGCCCAGGCCCTGCTGCTCAACCTGATCGGCCAGGCCGAAGACGACAAGGACGGGAAGACGGCGGCGAAGGCGACCGCCGCCCTCGCCCGCCTGCTCACCAGCCGCGGGCTGCTGGACGACGCCCTCGGGCTGTACGCCCGGCTGGCCGACAAGTACCCGAACGTGGACGTGGCCGGCGGCAAGACCGGCGGCGACCTGCTCGGCGAACTGATTACGGACAAGCAGTACTGGCCGGCGCTCGAACCGGAACGGCCGGTGACGCTCGGCAAGTACGTCGCCAAGGCGGAGGCGGTGAACAGCGGCCGGCAGGTGGCCGCGTCCATCGACCTGGTGCCGAACGGCGACCTGTTCCCGTTCTACAAGCGGCACCGGGTGAGCCTGGAGAACGACCAGAACGGCCTGCTCTCGCTCAAGGTGGTGGACCGGGTGACCGGTCAGGACAAGTTCAAGCCGCTGAACACCGAGAACTGGCCGTTCCAGAACTACGGGTACGGCATGACCCACCCGAACGCCAGCATGGCCAACCAGCGGCTGGCCCAGGTGAACGGGCACATCCTGCTACTGCACGCCGGGTGGTGGGTGCGGTGCTAC
>CANJKY010000290.1 GCA_947474875.1 Gemmataceae bacterium | reverse complement strand
GGCGACGACGAGGCTTTGGAGGATGGGCGATGACGGAAGCGGAATGGCTTGTTTTCTTTGAAGATGTCTCCAACTGGCGTTTCGAGCAACTCTCCGATCGACGGCGTCGGTTGTTCTATGTCGCCCTCTGCCGTCATTTCGACTGGCTCGTGCGGTGCGAGGGTGTCCCACAAGCTCTTCATGTGATCGAACAGTTTGGCGACGCGGGTAAATCAAAGGCTGGGCTGAAGCGCGCTCGTGACATGATCCGCCACAAGCGGACTTCACTCACGGAGCAAGACGTTAGTCGGCGGACCATACTCAGTCGAGGCTTGCTGATGGTACATGTCGCTGCTGCGGACCGTGACCGCACCGACGTGTTCGTTCGAGCTGTTGAACTGATCAAGAAGAAACGCCCACCTCGAAGAGCGCTTCAACAACTGGTCCCGCTCCTCCGCTGTATCGTCGGCAATCCGTTCCGCCCCGTCGCCTTCGACCCCCGCTGGCGGTCCGAGACCGCCGTGGCGCTCGCTACCGGCATCTATGCCGAGCGGGCGTTCGATCGCCTGCCGATCCTGGCCGACGCGCTGGAAGAGGCCGGGTGCGACCACCCGGACGTGCTCGCCCACTGCCGCGACCCGCACCAGCCGCACGCCCGCGGCTGCTGGGTGGTCGATCTGGTGTTGGGCAAATCCTGACGGTACGCTGACCGGTGGAGGTGCCACTATGTCCGCCGTTCTCACCCCGCCGTTGACGAAGGTCACTCCGACTCTGCAGGCCGCACAGCCGGTTCCCCAACTGCCCCCGCAGCCGTTCCGCTGGACGCTGAAAGACTACCGCGCCCTCGCGCGCACCGGCTTCCTGGACGACAAACGGACCATGCTCCTCGACGGAGTAATCTGCCTCATGCCCAATCCGAACCCGCCACACGACACCGCTGTGGGGTTGACCGAAGCATGGTTGCGGGGGGTGTTCGTGACGGGTTACTGGGTCCGAAATCAGATGAGCTTCGATATTGGGGAGGATACCGATCCGGGCCCGGACGTGGCCGTCGTACCGGGAACGATCCGCGATTACGCTCAGGCCGCCCCGCGGGTGGCCTTACTCATCGTCGAGGTGGCTGGTTCGTCCCTGTTCGGTGATACCACCACCAAAGCCGAGAAGTACGCTACGGCGAAAGTGCCGGACTACTGGGTGATCGACCTGGAGAACCGCCAACTGATCGTGTTCCGCGACCCGTCGCCGCTGCCGGCCGCCCTCGGGGCGAACGCTTACCGGCAGCGGACCACATACGGCCCGGATGCCATCGTTTCGCCGCTGGCCGCTCCGGATGCGAGCGTGAAGGTGGCTGATCTGCTGCCGTAACTGTTGGCACCGGCCCGCACCTCGGGATAACCTCCCGCCAACCGATTCCCGAGGAGCCGCCCAACGAGTCCGGGGTCGTTAATAGAACCCGCCGCCTGACCGCGCGAGCGGGCATCCGGGAAACGCCGGGCCGTTACGGGGCGGTGAACTTGTACTGCGGCGTCGGGCTGTTCTTCACCGCCGGCGGGTCGTCCGAAGTGCGGCGGCTGAAGTCGGCGAACCCGAACAGCCACACCGCCAGGATGACCGCCGCGATCGCGGCCAGCGCCGTCAGCACGTGGTACATGTTGATGGACAGCGGCGGCAACTTCTCCACAACCGGCCCGGCCGTCACCCGCACCAGATCATCCGCCAGCGCATCCGCCGTCGGGTAGCGGTCAGCCGGCTGCTTGCTCAGGCAACGGCGGACGATCCCTTCCAGTTGCGGGGGCACGTCCTTCCGACGGAATTTCATCTCCAGCGGCTCGGCCGTCCGCACCTTGTCCAGCGTCTCCATCACCGTGTTGCCCTTGAACGGCACCTCGCCGGTCACCGCCTCGTACAGAATCGCCCCGAGGGAGAACACGTCCGTCTGCGGGGCGATGCGGCGGATCTGCCCCATCGCCTGCTCCGGGGCCATGTACGCCGGTGTGCCCAGGATGGACCCGGTAACGGTGTGCGATTCCGCCCCGAGCTGCTTCGCCAGCCCGAAGTCGGCCACCTTCGGCGTGCCGTCGGCGGTGAGCAGGATGTTCGCCGGCTTCAGGTCGCGGTGGATCACCCCGCGGGAGTGCGCCGCCCCGACCCCGCGGGCGATCTGGGTGAGCAGGTGAACCGCCGCCCCGATCGGCAGCGGCTTCCCTTTGCCGATGCGGTCGGCCAGGGTGCCGCCGTCCACGTACTCGACCGCCAGGTATGCCAGCCCGTTGTGTTCGCCGATGTCGAAAATCTGGATGACGTTCGGGTGCTGCACCTTCGCCACCGTCACCGCCTCGGCCTGGAACCGCGCCTTCTCCTCGGCCGTGGCCGTCGCCCAGGCGTGCGTCAGCTTGAGCGCCACCGTGCGGTTCAGCCGCACCTGCCGCGCCTTGTACACCACCCCCATCGCCCCGCGGCCGAGTTCGGACACGATCTCGTACCCCGGGATGGACTCGCCCGGCCCCACCGGCGGCCCGCCGCCGGACGCCAAATCCGGGACGTGGTGCAACGGAATCAGGTCCGGGTCTTGCACCGTGCCGCGGCCGGCGAACGTGTCCGGCGTGTCGTCCGCGCGGATCGAGCGGCCAATCGACTTCGGGTCGGTGGGCGAGTGGGCCATGTCGGTCGCTCCGGGGTGGCACGGCGATTGTACCAGAACGGGCGGTCGCGTGGTACGATGCGACCCGGTCACGGAGACAGGGCATGGACTTCCCCGCCGCCACCGCCGCCTACGAATCCTGGCTCGGCAGGTTCACCCCGCTCGTGGCCGACGACCTGGCGTACAAGCACGAGCGGATGGCCGACCCGAACGACCCGTTCCCGTTCTTCCGCGGCACGTACTACCGGTGGGCGCAACACTGGCCGGTGGTGGGTGGCGACCTGGCCGCGGCCCCGCGGGTGCCGGCGGTCGGCGACCTACACGTCGAGAACTTCGGCACCTGGCGGGACACCGACGGCCGGCTGTGCTGGGGGGTGAACGACTTCGACGAGGCGGACGAGTTGCCGTACACGCACGACCTGGTGCGGCTGGCGGCGAGCGTGCGGTTCGCCAAGGCGGGCGGCGGGTTGGATGTGCCGTTCAAGCAGGCGGCGGCGGCGATCTTGTCTGGCTACCGGGCGGCGGTCGCGGCGGGCGGAACGCCGTTCGTGCTGGAGGAGCGGTACCCCGAGTTGCGGGCGCTAGGCATGGCCGCCGACCGCGAGCCGGCGAAGTTCTGGCGGAAAATGACGAAGCTGCTGGCCGACCCGCCGGCGGACGTGCCCGAACCGGCTCGTGCCGCACTCATTCAGGACTTGCCCGCCGACCACCTGGCCCCGCAGTTCCGGGCACGGCCGCAGGTCGGGTTCGGCAGCCTGGGCAAGCCGCGGTTCGTCGCCCTGGTGGAGTGGGCCGGCGGGTGGGTGGCGCGGGAGGCGAAGGCCGCCACCCCGCCGGCGACCGCGTGGGCGGCCGGCGACAAGCGGCCGTCGCGGATGGCGGAAATCGCGGCGGCCGCCGTCCGCGCCCCGGACCCGTTCTACCAGGTGTGGCCGGCGTGGGTGGCCCGCCGGCTCGCCCCGCGGTGCAGCCGCATCGAACTCGGCGGGTTGGCCCACGCCGCCGACCTGGCCCGACTGTTGGCCGCGATGGGGGCGGAGGCGGCGAACGTCCACCTCGGCCGATCGGGAATCGGGCCGACCATCCTCGCCGACCTGGACTCCCGGCCAGACGGCTGGCTGATCTCGGCGGCGAAGGCGATGGCGGACACGCTGACCGCCGACTGGACCGCGTGCCAGGGGTTCACCGCCGGTCGAACCGCCGCTGCACGTCCGGGTCGGAAAGGAGGGTGAACCCCCACACGGCGAACGGCACCGCCAGCGGCATCCCCCAGTGCAACGGGAAGCAGCCGAGCACCAGCCCGCAGACGGCCAGCCCGCGATACCGGCCGGCCCCGAAACAGATGCCGCCGGCCAGGGTACACGCCGCGAACAGCAGCCCGAGGCCGAGCGGGACGAGGGCATACATCACCCACACCACCACCGTGATGCCAGCCTTACCGAACGGCTGGGTGTCGATCAGATGCCAGGCGTTCCCGACCACCCCGACCAGCCCGGCGACCGCCAGCCCCAGTCCCGGCCACCGCATCCGCCGCCGGGCCGCTTGAACCCCCGCTTCCGTCAGTTTCTGCTCCTCGACCGTCTCCCGGTCGTCCGGGTCGGGTTCGTAATCGCGGTGCCGGCGGCGGTACGCTGCGTCCACGTCTCGGTCCAGGTTGGCCGGGTCGTCGTCCGGGTCGCGCCACCGCCGCCGGTTCCGGTACGCGGCGTCCGGGTCGCGGTCGATGTCGTCCGGGTCGTCGCGGGACATGGTGGAAACCTGCGGGGTTGTCCACACAGTATGCCGAGCCGACGGCCGGGCGGGAATCCCGCGAACCCCGAACCGGCCGCCGTGTCTGTGCGGCATGAACAGCCCGCTCGCCAACTTCACCGCCGACCACCGCACGCTACTCGCCGCCGCGGCCGAAGCCGCCGGGTTCGCCGACCCGATCGCGTTCGACCCGGAATCCCTCCTGTACACGCTGGTGGGGAACGCCGTCCGCGGGCGGTTCGTGCCGCTGCACGGGGCGTTCATCCGTGACTGGGACACCCACGGCCGGCGGTACTGGCCGGGCATGCAGTACGGGCTGCGGGTGTACACCCTCCGCGGCGTCACGTTCGTCCGGGCGGTGCTCGGCGAGGCGGCCAACCAGCCGACCGCCGGGTACGACGTGTTCGTCGTCGACCGCAAGGACTACCTGAAACTGTACCGGATCGGCCTGCAACTCAGCCGCGAGCGGACGCCGGCCGAGCCGCCGGTGATGACCGCCGCCCACCGCGACACCCTGTGGCGGAACACCGTCGACTTCCTCGCCCCGGACAACCTGAAGCGGATCACCGGGTACGGCGGGCGGGCGAAGCGGGGGCTGCTGCTCACCGGCCCGCCGGGGAACGGCAAGACGTCCGCCTGCCGGTGGATCCGGTCGGAGGCGGCACAGCGGGGGTGGGTGGCGAAGTCGGTGACGCCGGACGACTACCAGGCCGCCCGGCGGTCGTGCAGCCCGGCGGCGGCGGTGCGGGAACTGTTTGATGCCGGCGGCCGCGGGGTGGTGTTCTTCGACGACCTGGACATCGCCCTGCGGGACCGGGACGCGGTGAAGGAGACGGACGACCAGGCGGTGTTCCTGTCGGCGCTCGACGGCATCACCGTGACCGAAGGCGTCGTGTACGTGTTCACTACCAACTGCCCGGTGGACCTGATCGACCCGGCGTTCCGCCGCCCCGGGCGGATCGACCTGACCCTGCACTTCCCCAAACCAGACGCCGATCTGCGGCGGCAACTGGTGAGCCGCTGGCACCTCGAGCTGCGGACGGCGGTCGGCGTCGAGACGGTGGTGGCGAACACCGCCGGGATGAGCTTCGCCGAGATCGACGAGCTGAAGAACCTGTTGGTGCTGCGGTTCCTGGACTCGAACGAGTGGGACTGGGCCTGGGCGCAGGAGCAGTTCCGGGAGAACCGCGACGGGCTGGCGAACCGGCGGGCCGACCGCACGGTCGGGTTCGCGGTGTCGGCGAACGGGAAGCACTGACCGCTCCCCGCGGTCGCCGCGGGGAGCGTGTTCATCCCGGCTCACTCGCTTTTGGACGCACCTTCAGCGGGTCTCACGGCGGGCTGTTTGAACTCGGGGGCGGTTGGGCTGACCGCCTGCCCGTC
>CANJKY010000289.1 GCA_947474875.1 Gemmataceae bacterium | reverse complement strand
GTGCTGCTGGACGCGGTGAGCGACGTGACCGGGGTGGCGGAGAAGTTCGACGCCATGCCGGAGGGGTCGCGGGCGGTGGAGGCGTGGACGGTGCGGTTCGACTCCAAGTTCCTGGACAGCTTCGGCCGCCCCGACCCGAACCAGGACCCGCCGTGCGAGCGGACCTCCGACACCACCGTGGTGCAGGCCTTGCACCTGATGAATGCCCCCGGTCTGGCCGTGAAGATCACCGCCGACAAGGGGCGGGCGGCGAAGCTGGCCGAGAGCAAAAAGACGCCGGCGGAGATCGTCGAAGAGCTGTACCTGCTCGCCTACAACCGCCGACCGACGGCGGAGGAGAGCGAGCTGTGCGTGTCGAAATTCGAGAAGAAGGGAACGACCCGCCGCGCCGCCACCGAAGACCTGATGTGGGCGCTCATCAACACGCCCGAGTTCGTGTTCATCGACTGACCGGAGGCTGACCGATGTTCGCCCGCCCGACCTCCCGCCGCGACTTCTTGCAGGTCGGCCTCGGCACGCTGCTCGGCGGCGGGCTGGTGTCGGCGCTGCGTGCCCGGGACCCCGCGAAGGCCGACACCGCCCCGGCGAAGGCGTGCATCCTCATCTGGATGGACGGCGGGCCGACCCACTTCGAGACGTTCGACCCGAAGCCGGACGCCCCGGAGGAGTACCGCGGCGAGTTCAAGCCGACGCCGACGAGCGTGAGCGGGGTGTTCTTCTCCGAACACATGAAGCAGCTCGCCACGAACTTCGACAAGCTCGCCGTCGTGCGGTCCATCCGCCACGACCAGGGGAACCACGGGGCCGGCAACCACTACATGATGACCGGCGCGCCGCCGCGGATCCCGGTCGGGTGCGGGGCGTTCGTCAGCTTCCACCCCAGCCTGGGGTCGGTGGTGGCCCACCAGAAGCCAGCCCCGGCGGGGCTGCCGGCGTACTTCAGCCTGCCGAGTATGACCCGCTCCGGCGGACCGAACTTCCTGGGGGCCAGATACGCCCCGTTCGTGGCCGACGGCGATCCGAACAGCTCCGGCTTCCGCCTGCGGGACGTGGCCCTGCCCGCCGGCGTCACCGAGGGGCGGTTCGCCGACCGCGGCTCGCTCCGGGCGGACGTGGACCGCTTCCAACGGTACCTGGACAAAGCGGCGGCCGACCCGGTGGTGGCGCTCGACGACCACTACCAGCAGGCGAACGAACTGATGCGGTCGAGGGAGGCTCAGGCCGCGTTCCGCATCGCCGACGAGCCGCCGAAGGTCCGCGACCGGTACGGCCGGAACGGGTTCGGTCAGCGGCTGCTGCTCGCCCGCCGACTTGTGGAGGCGGGGGTGCCGTTCGTGACGATCAACGACGGCGGGTGGGACCACCACTCTGACCTGTTCGACGCCCTCCGCAAGCGGCTGCCGAACTGGGATCAGTCGGTGGCGGCCCTCATCACCGACCTGGACGAACGCGGACTGTTAGACAGCACGCTGGTGGTCGCGCTGGGCGAGTTCGGCCGCACGCCAAAAATCTCCACCCTGGCCGGGCAGAGCAAGCCGGGCCGCGACCACTGGGCGAACGCCATGAGCGTGCTGTTCGCCGGCGGGGGTACGCCCGGCGGGCAGGTGATCGGGGCGACCGACCGCAAGGGGTTCGCGGCCGTCGAGCGGGTGCTGTCGCCGGAGAACTTCGCGTCCACCATTTACCGCAAGCTGGGTATCGACCCGGACAAGATGCTGTATACCCCGGAAGGACGGCCGACGCACATCGTGTCCGACGGCACCCCCATCAAGGAGTTGATGGGGTGAAACTGCCGCACCTGATCGTCGGATTACTACTCGCCGCACCACTCTTCGCCGCCCCGCCGGCCGTCACCACCCTCACCCCGACCGGCGGGCAGCGGGGCACCACGGTGGCGGTGACAGCCACCGGCACGTTCGACACCTGGCCGGCCAAGGGGTGGTGTAGCGTCCCCGGCGTGGCCGTGACGGCCGAGAAGGATAAGGGAAAGTTCGCGGTGGCCATCGCCGCCGACGCCCCTCTCGGGGCTGTATGGCTTCGCTTCCACGACGCCAGCGGGGCGAGCGAACTGCGGCCGTTCGTCGTGGGCGATCTGCCCGAGCAAACGGAAGTCGAGCCGAACGACGCGGCCGGGATCGCCCCGGTGGTGGCCGTGCCGAAGGTGGTGAACGGTGTGTTGGCGAAGAGCGGGGACGTGGACTGCTTCGCGGTGAAGTTGGCCAAGGGGCAAACGCTGGTCGCGTCGCTCGACGCCCACCGCACCCTCCGCTCGCCGGTGGACGCGGTGATGGAGGTGCTGTCCGCCGACGGCACCGTGCTGGAGCAGAACCACGACGCCCGCGGGCTGGACCCGGAGGTGGCGTTCACCGCCCCGGCCGCCGGCACGTTCGTGGTGCGGGTGTTCGCCTTCCCGTCCGCCCCGGACAGCAGCATCCGCTACTTCGGCTCGCCGGCGTGCGTCTACCGGCTGACACTCACCACCGAGGAGTTCGTCGATTTCGTCTCCCCGCTGGCGGCAGAGGCGGGGAAGGAGGCGAAGCTCACCCTCGCCGGATGGAACCTGAAGGCAGTCACGGCCACGCTCGGCAAGTCGGACGTCGTGATCGGCGTGGCCCACCCGTTTGCCGTCGCCCGTGATCCGCACCCGTGCTTCGACCTTACCGCCTCCCCTGCTGACAAGCCGCTGTCACCGCCGTTCACGGCCACCGGTCGGGTGACGAAGTCGAACACCTCGGCCGTCGTCCCGATCACCGCCGAGGCGGGCAAGCCGCTGACCCTCCGGCTGGATTCCACCACCCTCGGCCTGTCGCTCACCCCGGTTCTGCGGGTGCTGGATTCGGCCGGCAAGCAACTGCTGAAGGCCGAACCCGCCGCCCTCGGCGGGGGGATCGACGCCACCTTCACCCCGCCCAAGTCGGGCGAGTACAAGATCGAGGTTCGCGACCTGTTCAACTCCGTCGGCCCGCGGCACCTGTTCCGTATGCGAGTCACCCCGGCGGCCCCCGACGTGGCCGCGACCGTGGCAGCGGACCGGTTCACAGTCGCCGTCGGTACTCCGCTCGACATCCCCCTCACGTTGGCGAAGAAGAACGGCTTCAAGGACGAGTTGATCTCGTTCGCCGACGGACTGCCGGACGGGGTGACGGCCAGCGTCGGCACCCCCGCCAAGCCCGACCCGAACGCGGTGGTGTTGCGACTGACGGCCACCAAGCCGGGGGTGAGTGGGCCGATCCGCATCGGCGTGGGGAAGAAGGGCGACGACATGTTCAAGCGGTTCGCTACCGCCGCCCAACCCGCCTTCGAGCGGACCGCCTCTGACCTGTGGCTGACCGTGTCCCCGTCGCCTCCGAAGTGAGTCTTCGCCCTCACGGGCCTGACGGGCATCCTCACGAACCGCCGCATACAATCAGCCCTTCGCACGGATCGTCGCAGGACCACGAATGAGCCTGTTGTTGAGTGTGTCCGGGTTGACCAAGAGCTACGGCCCGCGGCCGCTGTTCGCCGGCCTGACGTTCGACCTGAAGGCGGGCGAGCGGGTGGGGCTGATCGGCCCGAACGGGGCGGGCAAGTCCACGCTGCTGAAGATCCTCGCCGGCCTGGAGGAGCCCGACACCGGCACCCGCACCGCCCGCCGCGGGGTGGGGGTCGGTTACGTGCCGCAGGACGACACATTTCCCGACGGCGCCACCGCCCGTGAGGTGCTGTTGGCCGCGCTCGCCGACTCGCCGCTGGAGGACTACGAGCGGGAGACACAGACCGCGATCACGCTCACCCAGGTCGGCTTCGCCGATCCGGACCAGCCGGCCGCGAGCATGTCCGGCGGGTGGAAGAAGCGGCTGGCGTTGGCCCGCGAACTGGTCCGCCAGCCCGACCTGCTGCTGATGGACGAGCCGACCAACCACCTCGACCTGCCCGGCGTGGTGTGGCTCGAACGGCTGCTGCGGGCCGCGCCGTTCGCCTACCTGGTGTCCACCCACGACCGGGCGTTCCTGCGGGCCATCGCCGACGACATCCTTGAGGTGAGCCGCATTTACCCGGACGGGGCGTTCCGGGCTGGCGGCGGGTACGACAGCTTCGCCGACCGCCGCGACGAGTTCATGGAGGCGCAGGAGCGGCTGCGGGAGGCGGTGGCGAACCAGGTGCGGCGGGAGACCGAGTGGCTGGGGCGGAAGGAGTCGGCGCAGCGGCGGAAGTCGCGGTCGCGGATCGGCGAGGCGGCCGACCGCCGGGCGGAGTTGGCGGAACTGAACTACCGCACCCAGGCGGCCGGGGCGGCGGGTATCGACTTCGCGGGCACCGGCCGGCAATCCAAAAAGCTGCTGACCGCGACCGGCATCGGCAAGTCGCTCGGCGGGCGAACCCTGTTCGGCAACCTGGACATCACCCTCAGCCCCGGCACCAAGCTCGGACTGCTCGGGCCGAACGGCAGCGGGAAGAGCACGCTGCTGCGGGTGCTAGCCGGCCAACTCGCACAGGACGCCGGCGCGGTGGTCCGCGCCGAAGGGTTGCGGACGGTGGTGTTCGAGCAGGGCAGGGCGGCGCTCGACCTGAGCATCCCGCTCCGCCGGGCGCTCAGTCCGAACGGCGACACGGTGGTGTTCAACGGCCAGCCGATGCACGTCGCCGCGTGGGCGCAGCGGTTCCTGTTTCGGGCCGAGATGCTGAACCTGGAGATGTCCGCTTTGTCCGGCGGCGAGCAGGCCCGCGTGCGTATCGCCCAACTGATGCTCCAGCCGGCCGACGTGCTGTTCCTCGACGAGCCGACCAACGACCTGGACATCGCCAGCCTGGAGGTGCTCGAAGACAGTTTGTCCGAGTTCCCCGGTGCGGTGGTGCTCGTCACCCACGACCGGGATCTGATGGACCGCCTGTGTACCGAGGTGATCGGGCTGGACGGCAAGGGCGGGGCCGCCCCCTACGGGAGTGTCGGCCAGTGGCTGACGGCTTACGAGCGTGACGCGAAGAAGGTCGAAGAACCGGTGAAGAAGGGGGAGAAGCCGGCCGCCCCGCCGCCCAAGGCGAAGAAGCTGAGCTTCAAGGAGCAACAGGAGTGGGACGGGATGGAGGCGGCGATCCTGACCGCCGAACAGGCGGTGGAGACGAGGCAAGCCGAGGTCGAAGCGGCGTCCACCGCTGGGCACGCCAGGCTGAACGCCGCTTGCCAGGCCCTGGACGAGGCCCGGGCGAAGGTGGAAGCGCTCTTCGCCCGCTGGGAACAACTGGCCGCCAAACGTAGCGGTTGAGAAGCGGTTCGCGGTTGAACTCTGACCCGAACTTAACCGGCTTGTCCTTCCCCGGCCCCCGTAGTGGTCGCTAGTACTCGTACCGGCCGAGTGTGTCGGCCGGAGTCGGTCGGCGGCCGGCGAGCGCGGCCAGCGTTTCGGATCCGGGCGACGTGCCGCGGGCGAGCACCTCGTACACCGGGTCGAGGAACGGCCGCTCGTCCGGAAACCCTGTTCGCTCCGCCTGCCGCCGTAACCCTTCGGCCGCGGTGTTGATCACCTCTCTCGCCCACGCCAGCAGGGTGCGCCCGCTGTGTTCGGCCGCTAGCCCACGCCGGGCCGCCGCCTCGAACACGCCAGGTAAGTCGGCCGGGCGGAAGTGGCGGGCGACTTCGCCGGCCGCGGCGAGGGCATGCGGGTCGTAAAGCAGCCCCTTCCACACCGCCGGCACCGCCAGGGCCAGGGCCGGCGGGTTGGCGTCCGCCCCGCGGACTTCCAGGAACTGTTTCAGCCGCGCCTCCGGGAACACGGTGGTCAGG
>CANJKY010000288.1 GCA_947474875.1 Gemmataceae bacterium | reverse complement strand
CGGCCAGCGTGTCGGCGAACGAGTCCATCGTCCACCCGCCAGCCGGCAGCCCGGACTCGCCGAACCCGAACACGTCTGGCGTGAGAACGCGATGAGTGTCGGACAATTCGTCGGCCTGCGCCGCCCACATGCGGCGGTCGAGCGGGAAGGCGTGGACCAGCACCAGCGGGGGGCCAGAACCGCAGTCGTCGTAGGCGAGGCGGGCGTCGGAAGCGGGGTGGGTCCAGAACGGCATGGCGGGGTCTCGGGTAAGGAGTGACTGCCGGCCGCGGTGCAATCCGGGTGCCGCATTTTCTTGTTACACCCCCTCCCCCCTGCCGGTACAACATACGCATCCCCGCCCGGCTGACACCTTCCTCTCTTATGCGCACCCGCCTGTTGTTGATCGCCCTCGCCGCTTTACCGGCCGCCTGCTCCCGCCCGCAGCCGCCGGTCACCCCGCCCGCCCCGCCGGTGGTGGTGGTCACCACCCCGACCGTCCGCGAGGTGGTCGAGTACCTGGACTTCACCGGCCGGGCGCGGGCGAGCGACGTGACCGACCTGAAGGCCCGCGTCACCGGGTATCTGACGGCCATTCACTTCCGGGACGGCGACCGGGTGACCGCCGGCCAGCCGCTGTTCGACCTCGACCCCGGGCTGTACGCCACCGAGCTGGCGCGGGCGGAAGCGGCGGTGAAACAGGCCGGGGTGGCGGTGAAGCAGGCGGAGGCGACGGTGGTGCAGGCGAAGGCGAAGCTGTCGCGGGTGACCAAGGACTACCTGCGGGTGAAGACCCTGACCACCGCCAGCCAGTCGGAGCGGGACCAGACCGAAGGGGACTACGAGGAGGCGAAGGCGGGGGTGCAGGTGGCGGAGGCGGCCGAGCAGGTGGCGGTGGCCGGGGTGCAGGTGACCGAGCGGCAACTGGCCCAGGCGAAGAAGAACATGGAGTACACCCGCATCGTCGCCCCGAAGGCCGGGCGGATCGGCCGGCACATGCTGGACATAGGCGGGCTGGTGAAGGCGGACGACACGCTGCTCGCCACCCTGGTGGTGGCCGACCCCATCTGGGTGTTCTTCGACGTGGACGACCGCAGCGACCTGCGGCTGCGGCAGCTGATGGCAGACGGCAAGCTGGACCTGTCCCCCGGCGGGAAGTCGCGGGTGGGGGTGGGCCTGCCCGACCGGGACGAGTTCACCCTGTCCGGCCCGGTACGGTTCATCGACACCCAGATCAACGCCGGCACCGGCACCACCACCCTGCGGGCGGACGTGGACAACCCGAAGGGGTTGCTCACCCCCGGCCTGTTCGTGCGGGTGCGGCTGCCGATCGGCGACCCGAAGCCGGGGGTGCTGGTGCCGGAGGAGGCGATCGGCACCGACCAGGGGCTGAAGTTCGTGTACACCCTGAACGCCAAGGACGAGGCGGTGTACCGGCCGGTGAAGCCGGGGCTGGCGTACGGCCACCTGCGGGTGGTGGAGCCGGTGCCGGGCAAGCCGGACAGCGGGGTGAGCGAATCCGACCGGGTGATCGTCGAAGGGTTGCAGCGGGTCCGAAAAGGGCAGAAGGTGACGGTGAAGGGACCGCCGGCCGGTGGCTCCGCCGGCGGGAGCCCGGTGGTGTCGAAAGACGGGCCACCGCCCAAACCCGCCCCGCCGACCTCGCCGGACGGCCACGCCACCGGCGGGCGGTGACCCGCGGTTCACCCCGTCCGTTCTCCGCCGATGCACCACTTCTTCCTCGACCGCCCGATCTTCGCCACGGTGATCGCCATCGCGATCACCCTGGCCGGCGGGATCGCGTACTTCAAGCTGCCCGTCTCCCAGTTCCCGCCGGTCACCCCGCCGACCATCCAGGTGGACTGCAACTACCCCGGCGCCAGCGCCGAGGTGGTGGCCAAGACCATCGCCGCCCCGATCGAACAGCGGGTGAACGGGGTGGAGAAGATGCTGTACATGTCGTCGCAGGCCACCAGCGACGGCAGCTACACCCTGACCGTCACGTTCGAGACCGGCACCGACCTGAACATCGCCCAGGTGCAGGTGCAGAACCGGGTGAACCTGGCCCTGCCCGAGCTGCCCGAGGTGGTGCGGGCGGTGGGCGTCACCGCCCGCCGGCGGTCGCCGGAGATCCTGCTCACCGTCAGCATCAACTCGCCGGACGGCAGCTACGACCAGCTGTACCTGAGCAACTACGCCGCGCTCAACCTGCGGGAGGAGCTGGTGCGGGTGACCGGCATCTCCGAGGTGCTCATCTTCGGCCAGCGGGACTACTCCATGCGGGTGTGGGTGAACCCGGACGCGCTGGAGGCCAGGCGGGTGACGGTGCTGGACGTGGTGCGGGCCATCCGCAGCCAGAACGCGGAGGTGGCCCTCGGGCAGGTGGGCGGGGCCAAGACGCAGCTCACCGTCACCACCCTCGGCCGGCTGGACTCGCCCGAGCAGTTCGCCGACATCGTGGTGGCCACCGGGGCGGACGGACAACTGGTGCGGCTGTCCCAGGTGGCGATGGTCGAACTCGGGCCGAAGTCGCAGGACATCGCCAACAAGTTCGACAACAAGCCGACCGTCGGGCTGGCCGTGTTCCTGGAGCCGAACGCCAACGCCCTGGACATCGCCGACCAGGTGAAGGCGAAGATGGCGGAGTACGAGAAGGAGTTCCCGGCCGGCATCAAGTACGAGATCGGGTACGACACCACCCCGTACATTAGCACGTCCATCCGCGAGGTGAAGCACTCGCTGCGGGACTCGGTCATCCTGGTGGCGGTGGTGGTGCTGGTGTTCTTGCAATCCTGGCGGGGGGCGCTCGTGCCGCTGGCGTCCGTGCCCGTCGCCATCGTCGGCACGTTCGCCGCCATGTCCGCCGTCGGGTTCGGGCTGAACAACCTGACCCTATTCGGGCTGGTGCTGGCGGTGGGCATCGTGGTGGACGACGCCATCGTGGTCGTCGAGGCGGTGCAGCACAAGATCGAGCTAGGGCTGGCCCCGCGGGAAGCCACCCGCGCGGCCATGGGCGAGGTGGCCGGGCCGGTGGTGGCCGTCGGGGTGGTGCTGAGCGCGGTGTTCGTGCCGTGCATGTTCTTCCCCGGCATCGTCGGCTTGTTCTTCCGCCAGTTCGCCCTCACCATCGCCATCAGCACCGCCATCAGCACCTTCCTGTCGCTCTCCCTCAGCCCGGCCCTGGCGGTGGTGCTGCTCAAGCCCAAATCCGCCCGCCCGGACCCGCTCCAGCGGCTGATCGACCTGCTGTTCGGCTGGTTCTTCTGGCTGTTCAACCGGGCGTTCGCCCTGAGCGGCCGGGGGTACACGTGGGCGGTGGGCAAGTTCATCCGGGTGCCGCTGCTGCTGGTGGCGGTGTACGCCGGCATGATCGCGTTCGGGTCGTGGGGGTACCTGCAACTGCCCACCGGGTTCATCCCCACGCAGGACAAGGGGTACCTGATCGCCAGCGTGCAGCTGGTGGACGCGGCCAGCGCCGAGCAGACGCGGGCGGCGATGGACGAGATCGTGAAGGTGGCGATGGGCACCCCGGGGGTGCGGCACGTGAACGCGGTGGCCGGCAACTCGTTCGCCCTGAGCGCCTACGGGTCGAACTTCGGCAGCATGTTCATCATCCTGGACGACTTCGACGACCGCCGCGCCCCGCACCTGTACGCGTCGGTGATCGCCGCCGAGCTGAACAAGCGGATCAACGCGGCCGTGCCGAAGGCGGTGGTGAACGTGTTCCCGGCGCCGGCGGTGCCCGGGCTGGGGCGGGCGGGCGGGGTGCGGCTGATGGTGCAGGACCGCGGGGAGGTGGGGGCGAAAACGCTGGAGGCGCAGACCCGCAACCTGGTGGACGCGGTGGGCAAGGAGCCGGCGCCGACCGGGTCGGGGCCGTTGTTCCAGACCCCGCTGACCGTGTTCCGCACCGGCTCGCCGCAGCTGCGGGTGGTGGTGAACGACGCCGAGTGCGTGGCCGCCGGGGTGGACCCGCTGGACGTGTACGCCACCATGCAGGCCACCCTCGGCCAGCGGTACGTGAACGACTTCAACAAGTTCGGCCGCACCTTCCAAGTGAACGTGCAGGCCGAGCCGCGGCACCGCAACCAGCTGGAGGACGTGAAGCGGCTGCGAGTGCGGAACCGCCGCGGCGAGCTGGTGCCGCTCGGGGCGGTGGCGGCGGTGCAGGAGATGACCGGCCCGCTGGTCATCACCCGGTACAACATGTACCCGGCCGCATCCATCACCGCCGCCGTGTCGCCCGGCGTCAGCAGCGGGGACGCGGCCGCGGTGTTCGAGCAACTGGCCGACCGCGAGCTGCCGACCAACATGGGGTACGAGTGGACCGAGCTGACGTTCATCGAGCGCCGCAGCCGGGACACCGGCATGGCCGTGTTCGGGCTGGCCGTGCTGGTGGTGTTCCTGGTGCTGGCCGCCCTGTACGAGAGCTGGGCGCTGCCCATGGCGGTGATTCTGGTGGTGCCGATGTGCGTGCTGTCGTCGCTGGTCGGGGTGTGGCTGGCCGGGCAGGACATCAACCTGTTCACCCAGGTGGGGTTCGTGGTGCTCATCGGGCTGGCGTGCAAGAACGCCATCCTGATCGTCGAGTACGCCAAGCTGAAGCGGGACGCCGGGGCGGACCGCCGGACGGCGGTGCTGGCCGCCTGCCGGCTGCGGTTCCGCCCCATCCTGATGACCAGCGTGGCGTTCATCCTCGGGGTGACGACGCTGGCGTTCTCATCCGGAGCCGGGGCGGAGATGCGGCGGGCGCTCGGGGTGACAGTGTTCGCCGGCATGATCGGGGTGACGGCGTTCGGCATCTTCCTGACGCCCGTCTTCTACGTGCTGGTGGACTGGGCAGTCCAGGCCGTGTTCGGCAGTTGGGCCAACGAGAAGAAGCTGTTCTGGCGGGTGTTTTTGGTCCACGCCCTCTTTGGCCCGTTGGGGCTAGCGGTGTGGGCTCTCACGCCAGCAGTGAAACGACGCTTCTCCCGATCCCCGAAGCCGCCAGCCGCACCCCCGGCCACGACGGTGCCATCATGAGCGGGTCAGGTCAAACGACGAATGCGGTCCGGATGCGGCAGGGCACCGCCGACATCCGCGCGAAGGATGAACCAGTACTCGTCGCCCTGCGACGTGAGTTGGAACAAGGCGTGAGGATCGACCACCCCGAGAATCGGCACCCGGACTTCTGCCCCTTCGACCACTGTGACGTCGAGGCGGAACTCGTAACCGTGTATGCCGCCGACCTCATATCCTCCGGCATCGGGCTGCGGCTCGTAATCGCGAAATCGCACCCACCGCGGCACGATCCAGGCCGGACGGGGCGGCGCGGAGTCGTCATACCCGTAGGCTTCCGTCGGCCGGCCTACGGCTCGAAAGTCCCCGAACCCGTGAGCGACGGCGAACTCCTCCGAGACAGCGGTCAACTCGGCCCCGGTGTCGAACAGGAATTCGACCGGCTGAGAGAAGGCGCTTTCCGAGGGGTTGGTCGGGTTGACCATCCGCAACTCGAACCGGCCGCGGATCTGGTGGTGAAGGGAGCCGTCGGCGAACGGGTACGGGGCGTACCGCGTGCGGAAGTACGGCAGCCCTGTCCGGGTCAGATCGAGGCTCATGGGGGCGATTCGCGTGAGAGTGGGACGGCCGTCGGTTCACCAGCCGAGCGAACCGATCCGAATCCCCGGCCGGAACGGCTTGGTCGAGATCAGGGTGCGCAACCCCCTCTCTTTCGCGGACAGTGTGAGGGTCGAGTCCACAGCCTCTTTCTGCGTCTCGAACACCCCGTGGATCACGAAATCGTATCGTCCGGTT
>CANJKY010000287.1 GCA_947474875.1 Gemmataceae bacterium | reverse complement strand
CCCCTCGGCCAGCAGTTCGACCCGGCCGTCCGGCAGGTTCCGCACCCACCCGGCCACGGCGAACCGGCCGGCAATCTCGGCGGCGGTGTACCGGAACCCCACCCCCTGCACCCGGCCGGCGTAGTAGACGTGAACGGCGGTCATGTCAGCGGCTCGCGAAATGGCACAACTCGGCCCCGACGAGCAGGGCGTACTCCGGGTCGGGGCGGGCGTGCGGCACGTCGGACCGCCCGCTCAGCCGCACGGCGCGGGTGTCGTGCAGCCGCCGGACGCCGGCGTGAAACTCGGGCAGGGTCAACGTCGGGTGCCGTTCGCGGAGGGCGTGGAACAGTTCGCCCAGCAGACAGTCGGCCGGCCCGCCGGCCTGCTCCCGCTGGTCCAGGTACTCGAGCGCGTCCTCGCCCCACGGCACCAGCTTCGCTGTCACCTCGGGCAGCCGGGGGCCGTTCGCCTCCGCCCGCCGCAGCGCCGCCTCGACCCGCCGGGTGAGCTCGTCCAGCCGGGCGGTCATCTCCCGCGCCCGCTCCTCGAACCGGGCCGCCACCGCCGCCAACTCACCTCGCACGTCGGCCATCCACACCGGCACCCCGCCACGGGTGTCACCGATCGCCGCCCGCAGGTCTCGCAGCACCGCCTTCGGCGAGTCGTGGTCGTGGGCGAACCGCACCCCCTTCGGCGTCACCCGCACCCACTCCACCACCAGCTTACCCTTCGCCTCGGTGCGGACGGTCTCGAACAGTCCGTCCTTGATGGCCGCCAGCGCCGCCTCGGCCGACGCCCCGTACCGCCGCGGGAACAGGCCGGGCAGCTTGCCGGACTCGAACAGCCGGTGCTCCCGCGGGTCGACCACCGCGACCTGGAGGGCGTTGAGGACGAGGTCGAGGTGGGGTGTGGGGTTGCCAAGCCCAGGGACGGCCGTTCCTGGGCTTTCGGGCCGCGTTTCAAAGTTCGGTGCGCGGGCGGGTCCGAGTTCGAGGGCGTCCATACCTGCGTTTCCTTCGGCGGGAACCGCCCGTACTGTAACGCTGTCTGTCGTGTGACGCCAAGCCCGACCCGAGGAGTGACCCGTGCCCGCGGACCCGTCGAAGCGCATCCTGAGCGGCGTGCAGCCGTCCGGCAAGCTGCACCTGGGCAACTACTTCGGGGCGATCAAACAGCACCTCGACCTGCAACACCAGGGGGACGCGTTCTACTTCATCGCCGACTACCACGCGCTCACCACACTGCCGGACGCGACGGCGAAGGAGATCGACGAGGCGAAGAAGGCGAACCGCCCGCCCCGGTCGTCGAAGCAAATCCTGGCGGACAACGTGCGGGATGTCGCCCTCGACTACCTGGCCCTCGGCCTGAACCCGGCGACCGCCACCTTCTACCGCCAGTCGGACATCCCCGAGGTGACGGAACTGGCGTGGTTCCTGTCCACGCTCACCGGCATGGGCCTGCTCGAACGCGCCCACTCATACAAGGACAAGGTGGCGAAGGGAATCGCCGCCAGTGCCGGGCTGTTCACCTACCCGGTGCTGATGGCGGCGGACATCCTGATCGTGCGGTCGCACGTGGTGCCGGTGGGCAAGGATCAGGTGCAGCACCTGGAGATGACCCGCGACATGGCCGGGTACTTCAACCAGGCCTACGGGGAGGTTTTCCCCATGCCGCAGGAGCAACTGGGCGAGGCGGCGGTGGTGCCCGGCACGGACGGGCAGAAGATGAGCAAGAGCTACGGCAACACCATCGACATCTTCGCCGAAGGCAAGCCGCTGGAGAAGGCGGTGATGGGCGTGGTGACGGATTCGACGCCGGTGGACGCCCCGAAGAACCCGGACACTTGCAACGTGGCCGCGCTGTACAAGCTGTTCGCCACGGCCGACGAGATGACGAAGTTGGCCGACCTGTACAAGAACCCGATGCTCGACGCGGACAGCCGGCAGGGCAAGCCGTTCGGGTACGGGCACGCCAAGAAGCTGCTGCTGGCGAAGATTGACGGGTATTTCGCCGCCGCGCGGGAACGCCGCAAGCACCTGGAGCGGAACCCCGGCGCGGTGGAGGAGGTGTTGCAGGCCGGGGCGAAGCGGGCGCGGGAGGTGGCGCGAGTTACCATGCGGCTGGTGCGACAGGCGGTCGGCATGGCCGCCGCCCCAGTGGGGTAAAACCGCCGCCCGCCTTGACTTCGACACCGCCCGGCGGAATAGATTATTCGTGTGACTGGGGAACGGACGGAAGACCTCCTGCCGCACTCCGGCATCAAGCCGAATGGCGTTCAGCCCGCGGGATACACGCCCGGCGGGAGGAAGGCCGGTCGAACCGCCCGGACCGACGGGCGGTTCGACCGGCTTTTTCCGTCTCACACCCGAGGTGGCCGATGCAGAATCTGATCCAGGGCGTTCACCGCTTCCGGGAGGAGGACTTCCGGCCGATGCAGGGCCTGTTCGAGCAGTTGTCGCGGGCGCAGGCGCCGGAGACGCTGTTCATCACCTGCTCGGACTCGCGGATCGACCCGAACCTGCTCACCCGCTCCCGACCGGGCGACCTGTTCATCCTCCGCAACGCCGGCAACATTGTGCCCCCGCACGGGGCGGCGAACGGCGGGGAGGCGGCCACCATCGAGTTCGCCGTCGCCGCCCTCGGGGTGAACGACATCATCATCTGCGGCCACACCCACTGCGGGGCGATGAAGGGGCTGCTTGACCCGGACACGGTGGCCCCGCTGCCGGCCGTCTCCGCCTGGCTGTCCCACGCCGAGACCACCCGCCGCATCGTCCGCGACAACTACGCCCACCTGGACGGCGAACGGCTGGTGACGGCGGCGGTGGAGGAGAACGTGCTGGTGCAGCTCGAGAACCTGCGGACCCTGCCGGCGGTGGCGTCCCGGCTGGTGAAGGGCGACCTGCACCTGCACGGGTGGGTGTACAAGATCGAGACCGGCGAGGTGTTCGCGTTCGACCACCCGTCGAACCAGTTCGTGCCGATCGCCCAGTACCACTACCCGGTGAGCGAGACGGCCACCCGCAAGCGGACCGCCGGCACCATTTGACACCCTCGGCCGAACCGGCCACCAGCCTTCGGACCACGGAGCGGGCATGACCCCCGGCCGCGACGCACCCCACGCCCACCCGTCCCCGCTGCGGCGGCTGATCGGCTTCATGGCGGCCGAGCGGCGGGATCTGGTCACCGTCGCCTTGTACGCGGTGGCCATCGGGGTGCTCAACCTGGCCATCCCGTTCACCGCCATGATCGTGGTGAACACCACCGCCATGGGCACCCTGGTGCAGCAGCTGATCGTGCTGTGCGGGGTGCTGGCCGCCTGCCTGCTGCTGGCCGCCGGGCTGCGGACGCTGCAGCTGGTGATGGTCGAGTTCCTCCAGCGGCGGGTGTTCGTCCGCATGGTGGCCGACCTGTCGTACCGCCTGCCGCACGTGGACGTGAAGGCGTTCGACCGGCAGCACGGGCCGGAGTTGGTGAACCGGTTCTTCGACGTGCTGACCATGCAGAAGGCGGCCGCCTCGCTGCTGCTGGAGGGGCTGACGGTGGTCCTCCAGGTGGCCATCGGGCTGGTGCTGCTCGGGTTCTACCACCAGATCCTGCTCGGGTTCGACCTGTTCCTGATCGCCTCCCTGGCGGTGATCGTGTTCGCCCTCGGCTGGCGGGGGCCGCGGACGGCGATCGCCGAGTCGATGGCCAAGTACCGGGTGGCCGGGTGGATGGAGGAACTGGCCCGGTACCCGGACGCGTTCAAGATGAGCGGCGGGCCGCGGTTCGCCCGCGAGCGGGCGGACGCCCTGACCGCCGACTACCTGGCCGCCCGGCGGGGGCACTTCCGGGTGGTGTGGACTCAGTTCGCCTCCTTCCTGCTGCTCCAGGCGGCCGCCAGCACCGCCCTGCTCGCCATCGGCGGGTGGCTGGTCATCCAGGAGACGCTGTCCCTCGGCCAACTGGTGGCGGCCGAGATCGTCGTCACCCTGGTGGTCAGCTCGTTCACCAAGCTGGCCAAGCAGTTGGAAGTCTACTACGACCTGCTGGCGGCCACGGACAAGCTCGGGTATCTGATCGACCTGCCGCTGGAGCGGGCCGGCGGGGCCGCCCATCTGGGCGGCGCGGGCGGGGCGGACCTGCGGGTCCACGCCGTGTCGTTCGCCTACGACCGGGCGCACGGGAACGTGCTGGACGACTTCTCCATGCACGTCCGGCCGGGCGAGCGGGTGGCCCTGATGGGCACCCAGGGGGCGGGCAAGAGCACCCTGCTGGACCTGCTGTACGGGCTGCGGAACCCGGACCGCGGGTACGTCGAGCTGGACGGGCTGGACCTGCGGGACATGCGGCTGGACTCGCTCCGCGAGCAGGTGGCGGTGGTGAAGGGGATCGAGACGTTCGACGGCACCCTGCTGGACAACGTGCGGATGGGCCGGGACGGGTACGGGCTGGCCGAAGTGCGGGACGCGCTGGCCGCCGTGCGGCTGCTGGACGACGTGGCCGAGTTCCCGGACGGGCTGAACACCGTCATCGTGGACGTGGGCAGCCCGCTGTCCGTCGGCCAGGCGCAGCGGCTGATGCTCGCCCGCGCCATCCTCGGCAACCCGCGGCTGCTCATCCTGGACGAGACGCTAGACTCCATACCGCCGGGCATGCGGGAGGACGTGTTCGCCGCCCTCCGCGGCCGCCGGTGGACGCTGCTGGTGGTGACCCACAAGCCGGACGTCGCCCGCCTGTGCGACCGCACCGTTAACGTCCCCCGCACCAACCGCCTGCCCGCCGTCGACCGCCCGGTGCCGCTGACGGCGGTGAACGGCCGACCGCACCCCGACGGGAGCCGACATGACCACTCACACCCCTGACCCGGCAGCCGCCCTCCGGTCGCTCGCCCAGGTCCGCACCCCGCGGGTTGCGGTGTGGCTCACCTGGGTGCTGCTGCTCGGGCTGGTCGTCCTGCCGTTCGCCCTGCTCGGCACGCCGTGGACGCAGACCGTCCACGGCGGCGGCCGGGCGATCGCGTTCGACCCGGTGCAGCGGCCGCAATTCCTGGTGTCCCCGATCGAGGGGCGGGTGATGAAGTGGCACGTGGTGGAGGGGCAGC
Source organism: Gemmataceae bacterium (assembly GCA_947474875.1). Lineage (GTDB taxonomy): Bacteria > Planctomycetota > Planctomycetia > Gemmatales > Gemmataceae > JALHQU01. Next base: position 735 of record CANJKY010000287.1, on the reverse strand, counting down.
GGGTGAAGGCCGGCGACCCGATCGTGGACATGGTGGATAACGACCCGGAGCGGCTGAAGCGGCTGGAGGACGAGGAGAAGGCGATCCAGGCGCGGCTGCTGGCGGCCGAGGGGCGGGTGGCGGCCATCGAGGGGCAGATCGGGTTTCTGGAGATCTCCCGCACGAGCGCCAAGACCATGGCCCAGACGCTGCTGTGGGAGCAGCAGGCGCGGCAGGAGGTGGCGGAAGGGGCGCTGGTCGAGGCCCAGACCACCCTGGACGCGGCCGAGCCGAACTACAACCGGCTCCAGGGGCTGTTCAAGAACCCGAAAGGGGCGCTGGCGTCCGAGCGGGATGTGGAGGTGGCGAAGCAGCAGTTAGATGCGGCGAAGGCGCGGGTGAGGCAGGTTGAGGGGACGGTGAAGCAGGTGAAGGCCAGCGTAACCGTCGCGACCGAAAATATCCGTAAAGTCGAGGCCGACAACGACGCGATGATTAAGTCGCAAACCGCCCTGCTCAAGTCAGCCACGGCGGAAAAGGAATCGGTCAAGCAGAGTCTGCTTCAGATGCAGTCGGCCATCGAGCGGCAGAAGCAGCAGTCGGTGAAAGCGCCGGTCGACGGGGTGGTGTGGCAACTGCTGGCGAACGCCGAACAGGGCGGGATCCTGGTGCGGCCGGGCGAGCGGCTGGCCCGGCTGGTGCCGGACGTGAAACCGAAGCCGGCCGGCGGGTCGGCCGACCCGAAGGACGGGGCGT
>CANJKY010000286.1 GCA_947474875.1 Gemmataceae bacterium | reverse complement strand
CGCCCGCTCATGTCCCGCCCGTGGGTGGTCATCCCGCTGTTCGTGTTGCTGTTGGCAGTGGTCGCGACCATCTACTTCTGGCCGCGGCCGACCGCCGAGGAACTGTACGCCCGCGCCCGCCCGCTGATGGAGTCGAACGACCCGGCCGACTGGGAGCGGGCGATGGACGAGTATCTGGACCCGCTCGCCGACCGGTTCCCCGGCCTGTACACGGAGGAAATCCGGGCGGTGAAGACGAAGGTGCGAGACCACCGCGGGCTGAGGCGGGCGCTGGCCGACGGTCCGAAGGACCGGCCGGCGACCGAGGCCGAACGGCTGTACCGGCGGGGGCTGGCGCTGCTCCAGGCCGGCGACCCGGTGGCGGCCCGGCGGGCGTGGGCGGGGCTGGCGGCCGGGTTCGCCGGGTCGGAGGCGGACGCCCGGTGGGTGAAGCTGGCGACGACCGGGGCGGCAGAACTGGTCGGCCGGGAGCCGGTAAACGAGGAGCAGCGGTTGGCGGAGGTGGCGGCAGCCGCCGAGCGGGCGAAGGCGGCCGGGGCGGATGCCTTGGACGCGCTCGAACAGGCGTACCTGGACGACCCGCCCGCCCTGGTAGTGGTGCGGAAGGTGCGGGGGAAGTAAGATCACGGCGGAACGGCTTTCAACCGGAGACGGCGCGTGATTCGGACCACTTGCCCACAGTGCGGCCGAGAGGACGCGATCGCCGAGTACCTGGCGTCGTTGCCGGTGCTGTGCAAGCAGTGCGGGCATCGGGTGACGATGGGCGAGGTGCTCGCCCCGACGAAACCACCTCCGCCGGTGGCGAAAGCCCCTCTACCACCCCCACCCGCGCCGTCGAAAGTTGTTGCACCGCCGCCACCGCCGCCCGCCGCGCTGCCGAAGCCCGAACCCGCCGTCTCGCTCATGGCCGAAGCGGAGCCACCCGCGCCGGAACCGCCGGTTCACTCGAACGGCACGGTCGCCACCCCGCGGCCGGCGATCCGGAACGCCGGCGGGCCGGGTGTGGTAGACCTGTTCGAGGAAGCGGACGATCCGGTCCAGCGGGCCGCCGTTCCGCCCCCGCCGGCCGCTCCGGTCGGGGTGAGCTTTCACCGCGGGCGGCGGCTGGCCGCCCGGCTCGTCACACTCGTCGGGGCGGTGGTGGCGGTCGCCGCCGGCATCCTGCTGGTCGGGTTCGCGCCCGGCGTGGTGAAGAACGACAGGCTGATGTCCACCATCTTCCTGCTCGTGCCGTTCGGCCTGTACGCCTTGTACAACGTGGTGCTGCTCGGCACCCAGGGGCAGGACTTCGGCAAGCGGGCGTTGAAACTGCGGGTCGTCGGAGACGACGGCACCCCGGCGCGGTTCGCCCGGGCGTTCCTGAAGCGGGAGTTGGTGGTCATCCTGCTGCTCGCCGGGCTGATCCCGCTGGCGTGGAAGCTGTACCAGTTCCAGCAGGCCGGCACGCTGCCCGGCCAGTGGCAGCGGGTGGGGGCGAACCTGCTCATGCCCGAGGTGCTGCCCGCCGCCGCGGCCGTGTTGTTCTCGCTACTGAACGCGGCGCTCATCTTCGGCCGGGACGGTAAATGTCTGCACGACAAGCTGGCAAAGACGACGGTGGTGCGAGCTGGGATGTGAAAAGCCCACGCACGGCCGTGCGTGGGCTTTTGGCAATCACTTGTCCTTGTTCCGCGGGACGATGCTCTTCAGCGCCGCGTCGATCGACTTGGCGAACTTGCCCTTGGTGTCGGTCAGCCCCTTCCGCGTATCCCGCAAGTCTTTCACCGCGTCCTTCGCCTTGGTGCCGAGCGCCCCCAGCCCCTGGGTAGCGGCCATCTTCACGCTCTCCTCCTTGTCGTCCTTGAGCATCTCGGTGAGCGTCTTCACCGTCTTGTCGGTGTCGTCCGGGCCGATCTTGCCCAGCGCCACCGCCGCTGCCGCCCGCACCTTCGCGTCCTTGTCCTTCACCGCGTCGAAGATGAGCGGGACGGCGTCCTCGACGTACTTGAACTGCACCTGCCCAAGCTTACCAAGCTCCTCGATGGTGTCCGCCTTCACCTTCGCGTCCTTCGTCTTCTTCAGCGTCTCGGTCAGCTTCTTCGCCTCCTCCTGTTTGTTCGCCGCCATCAGGTCGTCGTACCCGGCCAGCAGCATCAGCCCGAAGGCGAGCAGGAAGGCGAACCCGGCTTTCATCCACCGCGACCCGGTCATGGCATGACTCCGATCGGACGTGAGGGTGCTGGAAGTGTAGCACGCTACCCGTTTAGACACACGCCGACGGCGGGAGTTCCGCACGGCCCATCTTCGCCGCGACCACCGGGAGCGGGGCGGGTTGGTGTCCCGGCTTCAGCCGGTCTTCCCAACTCCGACAGACCGCCTAAAGGCGGGACACCAGCGAACCCCCCCCGGTGGTGGCGGCGAAGATCATATCGTGAAATCATGGCTGGATTCGGCTTCGAGTACCCCTGGCTGCTGCTGCTCACCCCGCTCGCCGTCGGGCTGGCGTGGTGGCTCGCCCGCCGCCGCCGGCCGGCCCTGCGGTACTCTGACGTGTCCGCGTTCGACGGTATGGCGGTCGGCGGGGGCGGGCCGCGGTGGGGCGGGGCGGTCCTCCGCGGGCTGGCCGTGCTGTTGGCGATCCTGGCTGCCGCTAACCCCCGCACCCCGGACCTCCGCACCCCCATTCCGGTGGACGGCATCGCGCTCGTGCTGGTACTCGACGTGAGCGGCAGCATGAACACCCCAGACTTCGACCCGTCCGCCGTCCCCCCCGTCTCCCGGCTGGACGCGGCGAAGGCCACCGTGCGGCTGTTCGTGGCCGGCGGGGACGCCGCCGGGGTGCGGTTCGAGGGGCGGGCGAACGACCAGGTCGGGCTGGTGGCGTTCGCCGCCGTCGCCGAGACGGTGTGCCCGCTCACCTTGAATCATCCGGTGCTGCTGACAGTGCTCGACGAGCAGCAGCCGAAGAGCGGGGTGGACGCCGGCACGAACATCGGCGACGCGCTCGGCGAGGGGTTGGTGCGGCTGAACCAGTTGGAGAAGGCCGGCGACCGGCGTAAGCGGGTGATGGTGCTGCTGAGCGACGGCGAGCACAACCGCGCCGGGGAAGACACGCTGCGGCCGGTGCAGTCGGCGCAGCTGGCAACCCGGCTCGGCATCCCGGTGTACACGATCGATTGCGGCGGGGCGGGCGAGGGCGGGACGGCGGAGGAGCGGCAGCAGCGGGCGGACGGGCGTGCGGTGCTGGAGCAGGTGGCCGACCTGACCGGTGGGCGGGCGTTCGTAGCGAACAACCCGGACGAGTTACGGGACGCCTTCCGGCAGATCGACCAGTTGGAGAAGGTGCCGGCGGACAAGTTTTCGTACCGCCGGTTCCGCCCGCTGGGCCCGTGGTGCGGGCTGGCCGCCGGCGTAGTGGTGTTGCTGCTCGGGGTGCTCGACCGGACGGCGTGGCGGCGGCTGCCATAATTTCTGTAGCCGGCCTCTGTGAGGCCGGGCCGGGGTCAGGACCCCGGCTACAGAAGAGTGCCGCTCGGCTCGCGACACCTACGATAACCGTCGCCGGGGTGAGTGGTGGAATGGCAGACACCGGGGACTTAAAATCCCCTGCCCGCAAGGGCGTGCGGGTTCGAGTCCCGCCTCACCCACTTGATTCCACACCTCAGTACCGGCACACGATCACCTCGTGGACGTTCTCGACGATGAGCGTCAGGCTGTCGCCGTTCTGCTTCAGCCCCGTCGTCTTGTGGAACGCGGTCGCCGACTTCAGCCCCAGCACGGCGATCGTCGCCCGGTACATCGGCTCGTCCTCGATCGGCACCGGCAGCACGAACGGTCGGTCCTTCGCCGGGGTGGTCTGCGGCGGGGCGTTGTACCCGAGTAGGTGGACGCGGAGCGTGCGGGTGGCCGGGTCGTCGGTGACGACCGCCTGTACGGTGGCCGGGGCGGTGATCGTCACCCGCGGGTTCGTGTTCAGCAGTCGCACGGCGGCGGCGAGCAGCTTCCGCACCTCCGGGGTGTGGTGGTCGCTGGCGGTGGCCCAATCCGGCGAGTCGGCGAAGGTGAGGACGGTTCCGTCGCCCACCTTGTTCAGCAACACCGCCGGGCCGACGGCGGCGTCCGGGCTGAGCGGCCAGTCGGCGTTGTACCGCCCCTCGGCGTGCAGAGTGGTGCGGTGCGGCCGGATCAGTTCGCCGACGGCGGTGGCGGTGGTCGGCTCGTACACCACCGCCGGCCCGCGAGCCAGGATCGGCCGGTCGGTCGCGGTCATCTTCGAGGGCAGTGGGAACTTCACCCAGTTGTCCGTCGAGTCGAGTGCATTCACGAGCCGCCCGCCGATCAACTTTTCGATCGACGACTTGCTCTGCGGCTCGCCCCGCCACCCGCGGGTGCCGGTCAACCCGGTGACGATCAGTTTGCCCCCGCCCTCGACGTATTTCGTGAACGCGGTCACCTCTGATTCCGACAGGACGGTAGCGTTCGGCACCAGTACCACCGGGAACTTCTTCAGCGTCTCCAGCGAGATTGTCTCATCCGTCAAGATGCCCCATGGGAGATGTTCGTACACCACCGCCTTGTGCGCCCCCTGGAACGCCTGGAAGTAGTCGGCCGGCTTGTCGCGCCCGTACCAGTCGCGGGTGCGGCCGCTGAAGTATAGCCCGACCTCGGCCACCGGCGTGTGCCCGAAGTGTTCGCGTTTCGATTCCACCTCGCGGAACAGGGCGGCGAACCGCTCGTAGGCGGTCGGATCGAGCCGGCCGTCGAACCCGGTCTTGTCCACCATCGTCACGAACCCGCCGTGCGCGAGCAGGGTGAGCAACTCCCACCGCATGTCGGGCAGCGGGCGGGTGGTCTGGTCGTGGTACATCCGCACGCCGCGTTGCATGGCGATCTGGTACGGCCGGCCGGCGGACACCGTCCGGTAGAACTCAGCGTTCAGCCCGACGCCGAGCGCGCTGAACCCCCACGCCCCGGTCTCGCCGGTGACGAAATCCCCGTGGGCGGCGTGCTGGCCCGGTCGCTGGCCGACTTCCCACGAGAACGGCGGGGTGCCGTGATAGTTGAAGTCCACGCTGGCCTTCGGGTTCACTTTGCGGACATGGGCGGTCAACTCTTTCTCGAAGTTGGCACTCGAAGCGTAGCGGAACGCGAGCATCCGCTCCCAGTCGTCATCCCACGTCATACCCTTCGGCATCGGCCGGCCGTGCTCCGCCTCGAACTGCTTGCGGCAGGTCGGGCACCAGCACGAGTGCGGCGGGCCGAACCCCTGGTCGATCATGTCGAAGTGGAACCCGGCGACGCCATAAGCCAACTGTTCGTCGGCCAGCTTCTTGACGTGGTCGAGGTAGCCGGAGCGGAAGCACACCCGCCCGTCGATCGATTTGCCGGCCGGGTCCACCGCCCGCCACTCCGGGTGCTCGCGGAGGTCGTGCTGCGGGTACTGGATCTGGCAGTAGGCGATTACCGGCAGGCCGAGCTTGCGGCCCTCGTCCACCGACTCGCGGAGCGGGTCGCGGTCGGCCAGGCCCGGCGGGCGGGGTTGGAACTTCGAGCGGTAGTACACCCACTCGCCGTCCCGCGCCCACATGACGAGGTACGCGGCCCCGCTGTCTTTGGTGGCACGGGCGATGGCCGTGCCGTCGAACGCGGCGGCGTACCCGGTGTCCTTCGGCGAACTGCCGAACTGCGCCCCGGTCGGACCGACCTCCAAGCCGACGAGCGACTTCTCGAACCACGCCCGCTCCGCTTGCGGCCGCGGCTGGGCGGTACACGCCCACGGGAGGAAGAGCAGGGCGAGGGACGACAGCAGGGTCGTCAGGCTGGCGACGGG
>CANJKY010000285.1 GCA_947474875.1 Gemmataceae bacterium | reverse complement strand
TTGCCGTTCTCCGTGCAGAAGAACAGGTTCCCCTCGACCAGCACCGGCGACGCGGTACACGGCCCGCCCAGTCGCTCCTTCCACACCTGCTCGCCGGTCTTGGCGTTCAGGCAGAACGCCACCCCCTCGTCGTTGACGAAGTACAGGTGGTCCTTCACCACCACCGGCGACGGGCGGGTCGGGCCGTCCTTCTTGAACGCCCACGCCGGCGTCACCTCGCCCGTTCCCGGTTTCACCGCCAGCAGCGTCTTCGTGTGCCCGGCGGTCAGGTACACCAGCCCGTGCGCGTACACCGGCCGCACCGCCTCGTTCATCCCCCCGTGGTAGGTCTTCCAGATTTCATCCCCGGTGGCCGGGTCGTAGGCGATGGTCGCCTCGGCGGCGGACGAGATGAGCTGCGGCTTGCCCCCCACCTCGATCACCTGCGGGGTGCTGTACGCCTTCTTGAAGTCGCCGTCGTTCGTCTTGTACTTGATGTTCCGCTCCTTGGTCCACACCGTTTCGCCGGTGGTCTTGTTCAGGCAGGTGAGGTACTGGCGGTTGTGCCCGTCGAACGTCAGGTACAGGTACTTGTCCCACACCACCGGGGAGGACGCCGGCGCCCGCCAGTGGTCGACGTGGATGTCCGTCCGCTCCCAGACCCGCTTGCCGGTGGCCGTGTCCAGGCAGACGGTGCCGTAGGTGCCGAAGTGGAAGTACCCGCGGCCGGCCTCCAGCACCGGCGTACACGAGGCGTACGAGTTGTACTTCCGCATGTCCGGCAGCGGTGTCTTCTTCGGGTCCGGGGCGAACAGCTTCAGGTCGTGCCGCACGTCGCCGGTCTTCAGGTCGACGCACACGGCGAACATCTCGGTGCCGTCCTCCTTCGCCGTCGTCACCCACACCTGATCCCCCCACACCACCGGCGACGACCACCCCTTGTCGTGAACGGGCACCTTCCACCGCACGTTGGTCGTCTCGTCGAACGTGGTCGGAACCCCCTTGGCGGTGCTGTGCCCGTCGCCGGTCGGCCCGCGGTACGTCGGCCAGTTGTCGGCGAGGGTGAACGGGGCGAGGAGGAGGAGGGTGACGATCGCCAGGCGCATCGGGAGGGGTTCCGGGGGTGGGAGCGGACGGGTGCAGTTTACCGGATCGACCGCCCGGCCTGCTACACTCTCCTCATGACCCGCGACGAACTGGCCACGAAGTACCTGGACCAACTGCCGTACCCGCCGTACCCGGTGCAGGAGGAGGCGCTGCTGGCGTGGTTCACCTCCGAGCAGGGGGTGCTGGTGTGCGCGCCGACCGGCACCGGCAAAACGCTGATCGCCCAGGCGGCCCTGTTCGAGGCGCTGCACACGAACACGGTGGCGTACTACACCACCCCGCTCATCGCCCTCACCGAACAGAAATTCCAGGAGATGCAGGCGGCGGCCGAGCGGTGGGGGTTCAGCAAGGACGACATCGGCCTGGTGACGGGCAACCGCAAGGTGAACCCGAACGCCCGAGTGCTGGTGGTGGTAGCCGAGATCCTGCTCAACCGCCTGCTGCACCAGGACGGGTTCGACTTCTCGCACGTCTCCGCCGTCGTCATGGACGAGTTCCACAGCTTCGCCGATCCGGAGCGTGGGATTGTGTGGGAGTTGTCGCTGAACATGCTGCCCAAGCACGTCCGCCTGCTGCTCCTGTCCGCCACCGTCGGCAACTCGATGGAGTTCCTGAACTGGCTGGACCGCATGCACGGCCGCAAGCTGGAACTGGCCGAGGGCCGCGAGCGGAAGATCCCGCTCACGTACCGGTGGGTGCCGGACGAGTTCCTGAACGACCTGCTGGTGGACATGGCGAAGGGCGACGAGGCGAGCCGCAAGGTGCCGGCGCTGGTGTTCGCGTTCAACCGGGACGAGTGCTGGAGCATCGCCGAGCAACTGAAAGGCCTCGACCTAATGACGCCCGGCCAGAAGTCTGCGCTGAACGCCCAGTGCGACAAACTGGAGTGGCCGCACGGGGTCGGGCCGAAGCTGAAGCAGATGCTGCGGCGGGGCGTCGGGGTCCACCACGCCGGGCTACTGCCCAAGTACAGGCGGGTGGTGGAAGACCTGTTCGAGAAGAAGCTGCTGAGCGTGGCGCTGTGTACCGAGACGCTGGCGGCCGGGATCAACCTGCCCGCCCGGTCCGTCGTCCTCACGTCGCTGGTGAAGGGGCCGTTCGGCAAGGAGAAGGTGATCGACCCGAGTACGGCGCACCAGATCTTCGGCCGGGCCGGCCGCCCGCAGTTCGACAAGGAAGGGTTCGTGTACGCCGTCCCGCACGACGACGACATCCGCCTCGTGAAGTGGAAGCGGCAGTACGACCAGATCCCGGAGACGACCAAGGACCCGGCGCTGCTGAAGAAGAAGAAAGACCTGCTGAAGAAGAAGCCGAGCCGGAACAACCAGCGGAAGTATTGGACGGAAGGCGATTTCGACAAGCTCCGCGCCGCACCCCCGGCCCGGCTGTACAGCAAAGGCCCGCTGCCGTGGCGGCTACTGGCGTACCTGCTCAAAATCTCCCCGGACGTGGAGAAGATCCGCACGGTGGTGAAGAAGCGGTTGCTCGACCAGCCGCGGATCGAAGCAGGGATGAAGCAACTCGACCGCATGCTGCTGGTACTGCACGAGCGGGGGTTCGTGAAGCTGGAGCCGGAGCCGCCGAAAGAAGATCCCACCCCTCAACCCGCGATACCGAAAGAAGACGGAGAGAAATCCGGGCCGATTGCCGAGTTCCTCAAGAAGACGATGTCAGTGGAAACGGGGCCTCCAAAACCCGCACCATACTCCCCCGCCCACGCACACCCCACCGACAAGCTCGACCAACTGCTCGCCTTCCGGGCCGTCCACCCGCTGTACGGCGCGTTCCTGATCGAGCACCTCGGCCTGGCCAGCCGAACCGAGCGGGTGCAGATCTTCGAGAGCGTGCTGGAGTTGCCACGGGCGATCCTCAAATTCGTCCGCGTGCCGTGGGAGATGCCCCCCGGCCCGCTGCAAACCGAACGGCTCGACGCGGAACTGCTCCGCCGCGGCCTGATCAAGCCGGTGCTGCCGAAGGCGGAGGGCGAGGAGGACGACGAGGACGAGTTCATCCCCTGGGAGGACCGCCCGCCGGTGCTGGCGGACAAGGTGCGGCTGCTGTTCGACGCCACCCACCCGGACGTGCTGGACGTGACCACCACCGCGGTGTGGGCGGCCGGCGAGGTGCTGGAGTTCGGCGGCAACTTCAACAAGTACATCACGCACAAGGACCTGGCCAAGCAGGAGGGGCTGATCTTCCGCCACCTGCTGCGGATGATCCTGCTGACCGAGGAGTTCGCCGCCCTCACCCCGCCGGGCATCGAGCCGGCGGCGTGGCAGGCCGAGCTGAAGGACATCGCCGATCAACTGACCGAGGCGTGCCGGGGCGTGGACCCGACCAGCACCGAGGAGACGATCAAGAAGGCGCACGAGAAGGTGGACGTGGTGGCCGGCGAAGTGCCGGTTCCGACCCCGCCGCCGCAACCGACGGCAGATCAACCGCCCGCCGAAGCCCCGGCCGACGCCTTCGGCGCGGGGCTGGAGTAGGGTGGGCCGTCGGCTCACCCACATCCAAACGGCATAGCGATTGCGACACCGGTCATCATGTCGACACTCGTCCCCGTCCCGCCGCCTCCGCCGCCGGATCAGCCGGAAGGCGAACTCATCCCCCGCGAAGAAGTCGACGCGCAGCGGCAACTGGAGTACGTGCGGGCGCTCGCCCGGCTGCTCGACTCGGCGTTCGAGATCCCCGGCACCAAGTTCAAGGTCGGTTTGGACCCGCTCATCGGGTTGTTCCCTGTGGTCGGGGATCTGATCTCGATGGTCATCGGCGGGTACATCGTCACCACCGCCACCCGGCTGGGGGTACCGAGGGCGGTGCTCGTCCGTATGCTGCTGAATATCGGCACGGACACGGTAGCCGGGTCGGTGCCTCTGGTCGGGGACGTGCTGGACGCGGCGTGGCGGGCGAACAGCAAGAACGCCCGCCTGCTGGAGCATGCGCTCGCCGACCCGAAGCGGACCAAGAGGTCGAGTACCTGGGTGGTGGTCGGGATGCTGGCCGCGGTGGTGGCGCTCACGGCCGCCGGCATCGCCCTGACGGTGGTGCTCGTCAAGTGGTTGTGGAATGCGATCGGGTGATGCTCCGTCTCACATGAGCCATCGCTTCAGAGCGGCGGCCGCGGCCTGCGGGTCGTCGGCGGTGGCGACGGCCGAACTGACGGCAATTCGCTCTGTACCCGCCTTCACCACCTCGGCCACGTTGGCCGGCCCGATGCCGCCGAGGGCGAATGCCGGCAGGGTCGTTTCCGCCGTCGCTTCGCGGACGAAGTCCAGGCCCGGGAAGTGGTCGAACGACTTGGTGCTCGAGGGGAATGTCGGGCCGATGCCGAGGTAGTCCGCCCCGTCAATCACCGCCCGCCGCACCTGGTCGAGGTTGTGCGTGCTAACTCCGATGAGCACATCCGGCCCGACGACCCGCCGGGCGGCCGCCACCGGCAAGTCGTCTTGCCCGAGGTGAACCCCGTCGGCGCCGACCAACTTGGCGATGTCCGGCCGGTCGTTGACCACGAACAGAACCCCGGCGTCGCGGGTCCACTTCCGCATCCGGGCGGCCCGGTCGATCAGCTCGCGGTCGGTGAGGGTCTTCTCCCGGAGTTGGAACACATCCACCCCACCGTCGGCCGCCTGTTGGATTGTCCAGTCTAGCGCCGCCGCACACTGCGAGCCGGTGAGGAGCACATACAACCGGGCGTCGGCCAGCCGCGTCCGGGCGTCCCCGCCGCGGACAATGGCCCGCTCTAGGGTGTACGTCTCGTACCGGACGGCCTCCACCGCCCGGGCGAAGTCGGCACTCAGCACCTTGCCGAACTCCTCGGCCGACCGCAGCGACTCCTGCAATCGCTTCAGGTTCACCGCCGCCACTTGCGCGGCCGATGTGCGGGTGTACTCGCTGCTAAGAGTGATCTCCGTGCCCACGTCGTTCGGCGTGTCGCGGGCGGCCAGCAGGGTGGCCGCGAACAGCAGGCCCGCGGCCTCGGCTAACCGATGCCGGATCGCCTTGAACTGCTCCGTCAACACACGGTCGTTCAGGGTGAACCGGGCGTAGTCGTCGAGCACCCGCAGGGCCTCCCGCCCGCGGTTCAGGTTGGCGTCGACGATTCGCGCCGCCTCGCTCATCTCCGGCGAATCGGTGACGACGAACTCGGGCGGCGGCGGTGCCGTCGGTACGTACTGCCCGGACGGTTCCGCGGAAACCCGCAGCAGGGCCTCGATTTGGGATGCCGCCACCCCCCACCCGGCGATCAAACTGGTGAACTGGGTGTCGGCAATCAGGACGGCCAAGAGCAAGAAATCGGTGGTGAGCAGTGGATCATGTCGGAGTGCGATGGACCGCTCGCGGGCCGTACGGTATAGCACATCCGGCGGCGGGGCGAGCGGGGTGGTGTCGGCCACCCGCCCGACCGCTTCGCGGAACGGTTCCAGGCTCACCCCCGCCCGGTCCAACACCGCCGCCGGCCGCCCGTCCTCGTCCTCCGTCAGCGCGAGCACCCAGTGGGCCAACCGCACCGCGGCCGGACCTCCGCCGGCGCTCCGCACCGCCGCGTCATGAGCACGTTCTACCGCCGGGCTGATTTCGTACATCCGTTCCCCCCGCACACGCGGCAAACTCCCCCACGCCCATCTTATCCAGCCGCCGCCGCCGACCCCGGCTGTGAACTCGCAACCCGCACAGGCGGACCAACCGGTTCCCCGCGGTGGTATGCCAGAGCGGAAAGTCGATTCGTCGTGTTACGCCCCTTGAAGCCCCGTCG
>CANJKY010000284.1 GCA_947474875.1 Gemmataceae bacterium | reverse complement strand
TCCAGTTTCAGCCCGACGGTGTTCGGCCGCCGGCCGACCGAGACCAGCACCCGGTCGAAGGTGAGTTCGCCGGGCACGTCCTTCCCCTCCAGGGTGGCAACAATCCCGCCCGGCGTCGCCTTCACCGCCGCCACCTTAGTGTTCACGTATATCTTGTCGAACTCGGCCTTCAGCCTCTTCTCCAGCACCGCCACCAGGTCGCGGTCGGCCATCGCCAGGATGCTGTCCAGGAACTCGACCACCGTCACCTTCGTGCCCAGTGCCGCGTACACGCTGCCGATCTCCAGCCCGATGTACCCGCCGCCGACCACCAGCAGCGTCTTCGGGATGTCCGGCAGCAGCAGCGCCCCGGTGCTGTCCATCACCCGCGGGTCGTTGATCTGGAACGTCTTCGGCATGGCCGGCAGGCTGCCGGTGGCGATGATGCACTTCTCGAAGCGAATCGTTTGCGGGGTGTCGCCCGTCACCTTCACCGTGTTCGCGTCGACGAACTCGGCATGCCCGCGGACGTGCTCGGCGTTCCGCCCCTTCACCAGTTGGGCGATGCCACTGGTGAGTTTACCCACCACCTTCTGCTGGACGAACGTGCGGAGCTTGTCCAGGTCGATCTTCGGCTCGCCGAAGCTGATGCCGAGAGAGTCGGCGTGCTTCGCCTCGCGGATCACCTTGGCCGCGTGCAGCAGCGCCTTGCTCGGGATGCACCCGCGGTTCAAGCACACCCCGCCCAGCTTCGGGTCTTCGTCCACCAGGACGACCTTCAGCCCGTGGTCGGCGGCGTGCAGGGCGGCCGGGTACCCGCCGGGGCCTCCGCCGATGACCAGCAGTTGCGTCTCTTTCACGTCGGACATGGACTCGCTCCGAGAACCGGTGATCTACCGGCATGATATGAGTGGGGGAATTGCCCGGGATGGCCGGTGGCGGTCACCTCGCCCCGGTCACTCGTCCCGGCCGCTGATCAGCCCGTGGATGATGCCGACAACCCCGAACACCAGCATGATGATCGGCCAGAAGCAGATGTTACCCGTGGCCAGGCCGATACCGAAAATGACGACGGCGAGGACGATGGTCACGATCCCGCCGGTCACCCGGTTGTTCCACAGTTTGTGCGGCTGCTCCCGCCGGCGGCGTCGCGGCTCGTAGCCGTCGTCCTCGTCATCCTCGTACCGGCGGCGGAAGCGGCGGTGACGGTCCTCATCCTCTTCGTCGTCTTCGTCCCGCCGCCGGCGGCTCGACGGCGGGTTCCGCCGGTCCAGCGGGTTGAGCGACGACGCCCCCGCCCCGTGGTCGTCGTCGGTCACTTCCGGATCGGCCAGCCGGGCCTTCGGCGGAGGCGCGGGGGGAAGCGGCGGCGGAGGTGGGGCCGCCGGCACCGTCACCACCGCCTGGCACGCCGGGCAGCGGGCTTGCCGGCCGGCGTACTCGTCGGCCATTTCCAACTGCTGGCCGCAAGCGCACGAAAAGGTGACGGGCATGGCACGAGTTCGGGTGTGAATCCAAGGGAGAATGTACCGGCCTCAAGCACACCGGCCAGCGGCCGGTGCCACGAGATGCAACCCTCGCCCCGGCCGGGCGGATTCCGTAGCCCATCCGCATGACCGAGTTCGTCATCACCTGCCCGAACGCCCCCTGCGGCCGCCCGCTCCGCCTGCCGGCCGACGCCGTCGGCAAGCCCCTGTCCTGCCCTCACTGCCGCACCGCCATCGCCGTCACGCTCGCCGCCGACGGCACCCCGACCGCCGCCAAAGCCGCCACCGCCAAGCGGGTGCCCGGCCTGTTCCTGGTGCCGGGGTTCGCCCTGCTCATCCTCGGCGTGGCCGGGGCGTTCGTGAACGGGTACGTGGCGGTCGAATCGGCCAACCACCCGGAGAAGGCGCTCGAGCACGGCCGGCGGATGGTGGGCGACCTGCGGTCGCTGGAGGCTCTCACCGGGGCGTCGAAGGAGTCGAAGGGGAAAGGGGACGTGACCCCGCAGGAGGTGTTCGCGGCGGTGGCCGGGCAGGCGGCGCGGATCGGCCAGCAGGAGCAGGCGGACGAGGCGGTGGCGGCCGCCTGGGCGCCGCGGGTGCCGGGGTTCCACGCCCTGTTCCTGGGGGTGAGCGTGCTGTCCGCCCTCGGCGGGCTGGCCATCATCACCGGCCGGTGGTACTGGCTGGCCCTGCTCGGCTGCCTGGCGGCGGCGGCCAACCTGAACGCCGGCTGCTGCGTGCCCGGCGGGATCGCCGGCCTGTGGGGGTTCCTGATGCTGGTGCGAGACGACGGGCGGAAGCACTTCGGACTGTGAGGTGAGACCTCACCCCCCGGCCCCCTCCTGGCAAACGGCGGGGACGTGAATCCGCCGGTGGTTTCAAGACCTCACCCCCCGGCCCCCCCCCTCCAAAATGGAGAGGGGGTGTTCAACGGCCGAACGCACCTGCGGAATTGCCGTCGCCCACCGGCTTGCTGAAGCGGAACATGGTTCGGCACCTCGCTTGAACACCCCCCTCTCCATTTTGGAGAGGGGGCCGGGGGGTGAGGTCCACCACCTCCCTCGCTCCCGGAGGTCGCGGCGAAGAGAAGGGCTGGGTCCGACCACCTCCGGTCGCGGCCCTCCCATTCCTGCGGTACAATTCAGCAGACATCCCCCCGCCTCCGGGTGCGAGCATGACGCTGTCCAACTTCTACAACACGAACCTGCCGCCGCACCTGCGGGTGCTGAAGGACGAGATCGAGGGGTACGCTCGCGGGTACGGGCTGGACTTCTACGAGACCATCTTCGAGGTGGTGGACGCGGACGACCTGAACGAGATCGCCGCCTACGGCGGGTTCCCGACCCGGTACCCGCACTGGTCGTTCGGCATGCAGTACGAGGAGCTGAAGCGGAGCTACGAGTACGGGCTGAGCAAGATCTACGAGATGGTGATCAACAACGACCCGTGCTACGCGTACCTGATGCGGTGCAACCACGTCGTCGACCAGAAGCTGGTCATGGCCCACGTGTACGGGCACTGCGACTTTTTCAAGAATAACGCCTTCTTCGCCCACACCACCCGCAAGATGATGGACGAGATCGCCAACCACGGCGCCCGCATCCGCCGGTACGTGGAACGGTTCGGGGAGGACGAGGTGGAGGCGTTCCTCGACCGCTGCCAGAGCATCGACGACCTGATCGACATCCACAGCGTGGCCATCAAGCGGCGGGACGACCCGAACAAGTACGAGTTCAAGTCGGCCACCGACGACGGGGCCGAGGAGGAGGCCCCCCGCAAGTTCAAGGCGAAGCCGTACCTGGACGAGTTCATGAACCCGAAGGCGAAGGAGGCGGAGGACGAGGCGACGGTGAAGTCCCGCCAGGACGCGCCCAGCTTCCCGGACCACCCGGAGAAGGACGTGCTGCTGTTCCTGATCGAGCACGCGCCGCTGAAGAACTGGCAGCGGGACGTGCTGAGCATCGTGCGGGACGAAGCGTACTACTTCTACCCGCAGGCCCAGACGAAGATCATGAACGAGGGCTGGGCATGCGTTCTGGCGGATGTTTTAGTACCGACGGATCGCGGTTTGGTTCCGGCCGGTGAACTGGTGGCACACCGTATCCCGGCGACGGTGGCCGATGGCATCGCCCAGCAGGCGGTGTACGACTGGGCCAAGTTCGCCGACCGCGAAACCGTGACGATCCGCACGCGGCGGGGGCTGAAGTTGGGCGGGTCCACCACGCACCGGGTGATGTCCGGCAGAGGCGAGTGGAAGCGGCTGGACGAACTGGCAGTCGGCGACCGGGTGAAGATGGCCCGCGGCACCAACCTGTGGGCGACGCAGGCGGTGCAACTAAACTGGGCGCCGGCCGAACGGCTGACGGTGAACGACATCTGCGCCCAGGCCGGCGTGAGCGTCCGCACCCTGTACCGCCACCTGGACGGCAAGCGGGTGAAGGCCGCAGCCGCCCTCGAACCCCTGGTCGCCCGGCACCGGACCGAACTGGCGGTGGGCGGGATGACGCTGTTGAAGAAACGAAGGGCCGTGACGATCCCGACCACCGTGGACAAACGGTTCGGGGCGTTCCTCGGCTACCTGATCGGCGACGGGCACATCTCCGACGTGAAGCGGACGCTCGGACTGACCACCGGGGACGAGCCGCAGGCCGACCACTTCGCCGCGCTGACGGAGGAGTTATTCGGCATCACCCCGCGGCGGACCTGGGACGAGACCAAGTGGCGTATCCGCTTCAGTTCCGGCACGGTGCGGGACTTCCTGGTGTCGCTCGGGCTGAAGACCGGGTTCGCCGCCCGCGAGAAGACGGTACCGGACTGCATCCTCCGCTCGCCCAAGCCAGTGGTGGCGGCGTTCCTGCGGGCATTGTACGACTGCGACGGGTACGCCGGTCCGCACGGGCTCATCCTGTCCACGTCCAGCGAACGGATGAGCGAGGTGGTGCAGCAACTGCTGCTCAACTTCGGCATCCTGTCCACCCGCCGGCCAAAGAAGGACGGGTGCTGGCACGTCCACACCCAGGGGGCGTCGGCACAGGTGTTCGCCCAGCAGATCGGGTTCGGGCTGGAGCGTAAGGCGAGCCGGCTGACGGAGTACGTTGGCAACCGACAGTGGTTCAAGGAGGAACCGACCGACGACGAGGTGGTGAGCATCGAGCGGGGGCGGGCGGACGTGTACGACTTCAGCGTGACCGAGACGCACCGCTACGCCGCCGCCGGGTTCATCAACCACAACAGTTACTGGCACAGCACCATCATGACGACCAAGGTGCTCCAGCCGTCCGAGGTGATCGACTACGCCGACCACCACTCGGGCACCATGGCCACCAGCGGGCGGCGGCTGAACCCGTACAAGCTGGGCATCGAGCTGCTGCGGGACATCGAGCGGCGGTGGAATATGGGTCAGTTCGGCCCGGAGTGGGACGCGTGCGACGACGCCGACAAGCGGCGGACGTGGAACAAGGACACCGGGCTGGGCCGGCAGAAGATCTTCGAGGTGCGGAAGATCTACAACGACATCCAGTTCATCGACACGTTCCTGACGCCGGAGTTCTGCAAGGAGTACAAGCTGTTCTCGTTCAACTACCAGCAGCCGACCAAGAACTACGTGATCGAGAGCCGGGAGTTCGAGCAGGTGAAGCAGCGGCTGCTGGCGAGCTTGACGAATTTCGGCAAACCGTGGATAGAGGTGCTGAACGGCAACCACCGCAACCGGGGCGAGTTGCTCCTCCGCCACCGCTACAGTGGGGTAGAATTGAAGCAGGACGAGGCGCAGGACACGCTGGCCAACCTGCGGTTCATCTGGGGCCGGCCGGTCCACCTGGAAACCGTGGTCGATGACAAACCCACCCTGCTCAGCTTCGACGGGCAGGACCACACCAAACAAGTGATCGGAGCGGACAATGACCCTCGGCGAATCCCTGCACAAAAGCCTAAGTGACTGGCCGGCGAACACCGACGGCCCGCACGAGCGGACGGCCGAGGCCGGCGGCTGGACGGCGACGGCGAAAGCGGCGGCCATCGACTCGGTCGGGTCGCGGCTGCACGAACTGGAACTCACCCGCACCGCCCCGGCCCCGGACGGCGCCACCCTGGGCGGGTGGGCGGACGGGGTGGCGAAGCGGGCGAGCGGGCTGCTCGAACGGCTGAAGGTGCATGAGGTGGACACCACCCACGACCGGGCGGTGCTGCGGAGCGACGGGCCGACGGTGAAGGGCGACGTAGCCGGGTACTACGAGGTGGTGCTGACCGGTACCGACAAGGCGACGGTGAACCGCTACCAGGCCGACCGCGCCGCCGGCACCAAACGGGAACAGGTGCCGTTCACCCTGACGCACGAGGCGGCAGCCAAGCTGGCCGACGACATCGCCGGGTGAGGC
>CANJKY010000283.1 GCA_947474875.1 Gemmataceae bacterium | reverse complement strand
CGGGTGGGTGCTAGCCAAAAGTTTCCGCCGCTCGGCCGTGCCCAGCGCCCGCACCACCCCGCCGTAATCCGCCCCGGCCAGGTCGATGAACTCCGCTTTTGGCAGCACCTTCCCAGCCGCGTCCGCCAGTACCGCCACCACCGGCCGGGTGGTCGCCCGCAGGTTCACCCGTCCGGTGTGCGTGCTCACCACCACCGCCGTCCGCCCGTCGGTCAGTTCCACCACCGTGCCGACCGGGTGGAACGACAGCCGCAGCAGGTGCTCGGCCAGGTCGCCGTCCAGTTGCCCCTGTTCGGCCAGCAGCAGCGTGTCGGTGAGCGCCACCCGCGGGTCGAGCGCCGGCCGGTGCGGGCGGTCGGTGGCCATCGCCGCGTACACGTCGCACACCGCCAGCAGCCGGGCGAGCGACGGCACGTCGTCCCCGCGGGCCGCCTTCGGGTAGCCGGTGCCGTCCAACCGCTCGTGGTGCATGGCCACCGCGTCGGCCAGCGGGCCGAGTTCGGGCATCACTTCCAGCAGCACCGCAGCCCCCGCCGCCGGGTGTCCTTCTACAGCCCCTAGCTCAACTGCGTCCAGCGGGCCGACCTTGCCCACCACCG
The DNA here is from genome assembly GCA_947474875.1 of Gemmataceae bacterium. GTDB lineage: Bacteria > Planctomycetota > Planctomycetia > Gemmatales > Gemmataceae > JALHQU01. Next base: position 5,247 of record CANJKY010000283.1, on the reverse strand, counting down.
CCGCCGGTACCGTCAGCATGCCCACGTCCATCATCAGCGCCACCGCCACTGCCGTGGTCGCCTGCCCGGCCCACTCGAAGTCGTGCGCGGCCGCCCGCGCCACCACCTGCGCGACGGTGAGCGCGTGCGCTGCGATGAACCGGGCTACCGGCTCCGCGTCGGCCGCCACGAACCGCAGGGGCACCCCCCGCCGGGCCTCGTCCAGCAGTTCTTCCGCCAGGTCGGTGAACGACGCGACCGACACCAGCCGGCGGGCCTGAACGTCGCACAGCAGGCGGGCGAGCCGCTCCACCCGCCCCCACTCCTTGCGGCGGGTGTCGAGCGACCGGGCGGTGATGGCCAGCCGGTCACTGATCGCCGTCAGCATCGTCTCCAGCCCGTCGCACACCCGCAGCTGCTGCTCGGCCGACTCGGGCATCGACTGCGCCAGCCGGAGCGTGGACTCGGTCGCCGCGACCGTCTGCCGGTGGTACACGGCCAGCGGGTCCGACTCCGCCCCGGCGGAATTCGACAGGCGGACGAAGAACACGTCGTCCGTGATCGCCCGCTGCTCGGTCACCAACTCGCGAGCCATCTCGAACAGCCGGCGGGCACGCCCGACCAGTTGCGAGGGCACCACCGCCGTGACCGGACTCGTGGTCCCGCCGGCGATCTGCCGCAGCGCCCCGGACACCCACCCCGGCGTCAGCGCCCGCCGGGCGGCGTTTTGCACCACCAGCGCCGGGTCGGACGCGTCGGCGTCCAGCACCAGCGAAGGTATCCGCTCCAGGCGTTCCCGGAAAGCGGTGATGCGGCTGAGAAGCGATTTCGTGTCGCTCATCCCGGTTCCCCCCAGACCCGAGTCGGCGGTGCGAAATACGGTTTGGGAGATACATCGGCTGCGAAGCCGGGCAAACTTGACTAGGAATTCGGAATGCGAAGGGTCCGGGGTGGGAATCTGCCGCCTGTCGTCAAGTTGGTATCAAGAACACGCGGCGTACAATATTCACCCCTACTGAGGCCCAGCCGCCCGATGCCGACCTCCACCCTTCCGCCGGGGCCGCGCGGCATGCTCGTTCGCGGGAACCTGACTCAGTTCACCACCCGCCGGCTCGACTTCTTCCTGGACGTGGCCCGACAGTACGGCGATCTCGCCAGTTTCCGGTTCGGGCCGCGGCGGATCTTCCTCGCCTCCCACCCGGATTTGGTCGAGCAGGTGCTGGTGACGGACGCCCGGCACTACGTCAAGCACTTCGGCGCGCGGATGTACAAGCCGGTGCTGGGCAACGGGCTGGTGACGAGCGAGGGTGACTTCTGGTTGCGGCAGCGGAAGCTGTCGCAGCCGGCGTTCCTGAAGGCGCGGGTGCAGGCCTACGCCCCGGTGATGGCCGACCTGACCGACCGCATGCTGGCGAGTTGGACCGCCGGTACGCCGGTCGACGCCCACTTCGAGTTCAGCTCGCTCACCAGCGCCATCGCCCTCAAAACTCTGTTCGACCTGGACGACCCCGGCGACCGCGGGCGGTTCACCGACACCCTCCGGGAGGCGTTCTCCCTGATGAGCAACCGCTTCCGCACGCTCGTCCCGCTGCCGCTGTGGTTCCCCTCCCCGGCCAACCGGCGGCTGCGGCAGGCGGTGGTCGATCTGAACGCGGTGGTGGACGGGTTCATCGCCGCCGGCAAGAAGCGGACCGGCGGCACCGACCTGCTCAGCCGCCTGCTCACCGCCCAGGACGATGACGGCACGCGGATGACCGACCGCCAGTTGCGGGACGAGGCGATGACCCTGTACCTGGCGGGGCACGAGACCACGGCGCTGACGCTGAGCTGGAGTTGGTACCTGCTGTCGCAGCACCCGGCGGTGGAGGCGAGGCTGGCGGACGAGTGGCGGGCGGTGCTCGGCGGGCGGACGCCGACGGCCGACGACGTGACGAACCTGCCGTATACGGAGGCGGTCATCACCGAGGCCATGCGGGTGTACCCGCCGGTGTACCTGATCGGCCGGGAGGCGACGACCGACCTGGAGCTCGGCGGCTACCGGGTGCGGAAGGGGTACACGATTTTCATGAGCCAGTGGGTGAGCCACCGCGACCCGCGGTACTTCCCCGACCCGGAGGCGTTCCGCCCGGAGCGGTGGCTGGACGGGCTGGCGAAGCGGATCCCGAAGTACGCGTACTACCCGTTCGGCGGCGGCCCGCGGGTGTGCATCGGCAACACGTTCGCCCTGATGGAGGCGGCCATCATCCTGGCCGCCGTCGGGCAGAAGTTCCGGTTCACCTACAGCGGCGACGGCCCGCCCGGCCTGAACCCACAGATCACCCTCTTGCCGGCGGACGGCATCCCGGCGGTACTGAAGCGGCGGTAGGGCGGGCCACGGCTCGCCTATGTGCGGTACTTCGCCGGGTCGCGGGTCTCGTGCTTGATGTGCGTGCGGTTCCAGGTGTACGTCATCTCCAGCATCCCGGCCTTGCTCACGATGATCGCCGGGTACGAGAACTCGCCCAACTCCTTCTCCAGGTCGTCCACCTTGGTCCACGTCTTGCCGTCGTCAGTACTGCGGGCCAGGCTGAGCGGGGTGCGGCCGAGGGCGACCGGGTTGTAAATCAGGAACAGGTCACCGGCTGGGGTGCGAGCCACGTCGATGCCTGCGCTCGGGTTGGGCAACTCCGTCGGCTCGGCCGGGGTGAACGTCTTCCCGCCGTCGGTGCTGGTCGCCTTGCAGATTTTCAGCGGGTTCCTCGACCGCATCAACGCCACCACCGTCTCCTCCTTCGGCCCGACGGTGAACAGCGTCGGTTGAATCTGCCCGAACTTCTCGGGCACGTGGAACGCCGACGACCGCGTCCAGCTCATCCCGTCGTCGGTGCTGCGGTCCACGAACGGCGTCCAGTTGCGGTGGCTCTCCAGAGACGTGCCGGCCAGGATGGTGCCGTCCTTCAGTTGGATCGGCTTCGCCCGCACCGGGCCGAAGAACCCGGCTGGCATCATCGCCGGTTTGGTCCACGTCTTGCCGTCGTCGGCCGAGGAGCGGTGGAACCCGGTCCACCGTTCCGGGCTTGGGCCGGCCTTGTACCATAGGTGTAGAGTGCCCTTCGCCGACTTGAACAGCACAGGGTTCCACGTCGGCTGGCCCGGCTCGGTGCCGACGACCTCCGGGGCGGACCACGCCTTGCCGTCGAACCGGGCGAGGTAGATCTGTACGTCCTTCGCCCCCTCGTCCTTCCCCCCGAACCACGCGGCAAGGAGTTTGCCGTCGGCGATCTCCACGACCGTGGAGGCGTGGCACCCGGGGGTGATGGGTTTGTCGAAGATGAACACGGGCTGGCTCCGGGAATGTTATCGCGTCTTGCTCACGCCCTGCACCACCACCGCGATCCCGAGCGACCCCCTGGTGTCACCAGTCGTCACCGGCCGTCGCAGGCGGACCACCTTGATGCCGTCCTTCTGGTCCGCCATGTCCGGCTTTTCCTCTTTGCCGTGGTGCGGGAAGAGGAGCATCACGCCCGGGTGGTCCCCGCCGGTGGCTTTCAGGCTCAGCTTCACCAGCTCTTTCAGCTCGACCGGCTCGGCCGACCGGTCCGCGGCGGCCGGCACGAGCAGGGCGAAGTCCTGGTGCGGGGCGGTGTCGCGGTGGTCGCCGGTGTCCGGTTGCACCGCTAGCCGCAGAGTGTACACCCCGGTCGGGATCTCCTGCTTGCGGAAATCCATGAACGGTTTGTCGAACCGCACCGCCCCGAGCACCGTGCCCTCGGCCACCTCGCGGTACGTCAGCCCGTTCTTCACCTGGTCGGCGTTCGCGGCAGACGTGAACTCGGTGCGGAACCACAGCGTCAGCACGTCGCCGCTCGGGTCCGCCACGGTCACGGCTTCGGTACCGAGCAGCGACTTCACACCGTCGGCCAGTTCCTTCGGCGGGTCGAGCTTGGACGCGGTGAGGGTGAGCTTCGGTGGCTCGGCGTACAGCGGGGTGGCGACGAACAGGAGGACGTACACGACGCGCATGGCCAGACCACCTAGAGAATGAACTTACCCGCCCACCGCGACGCCCGGAGTGATCGCTGGGTGGCGTCGCTCATCTCGACACCCCGCAAGTCGACAGACCGCATCCGCTCCAGATGCGGCCACGCGGCCAGCGCCTTCGCCCCCAGCGGGGCGAGGCGGTTGGGGTGGTGTATGGTACGATCGCCGCCGAACTCCAACTCGCGGAGGTGGCCCAGGTATGGAGATTCGACCACCGCCATGATGCCGCTGTCGCCCAGTTCGCCGATGTCGTTGTACGGAACGGCGAGTCGCTCCAGACTCTGTGCGTTCGGAGAGCCGACCAGGGCGATCAACCCGGAGTCGCCGATGTAGTGCCCACTCAGGTCCAGATCGCGCAGACGGGTGAGGTAGGCCGATTCGGCCAGCGCCACCGCCCCTGCTCCGTGGATACACTGCTCGAACTGCATGTCGTGGGCCGAGATGTCGAGCACTTCCAGCCCGGAAATTGTCGGGCTGTCGGCCAGCACCGCCGCCCCCTCGTCGCCGAACGGGCAGCCCCACAGCGCCAGCCGCCGCAACCGCGGGGCGACCGGCGAGCGGGCCAACTCCGTCAGGTGCTCGTCCCACAGCCGACAGTTGCCGAGCGACAGAGCGGTGAGCCGGTCCAGCCGGGCGTTGTCGAAAAAGAGCGGGATGCTGAACGCGCCGCCGAAGAACGTGTTCTGGAGGTCGAGGTGTTTGATACGCTCCAGGCCCGGCAACCGGGCGAGGGCCGTGCCGTGATTGCCGGCGTTGACGATCCGCAAATTGCGAACGGTGCGGGCCTCGTCCAGCCGATCTGGGTGGGCGATCAGCCACTCGGCCGGGGTTCGAACGTATTCGACGAACCCACGGCGGAACTCCTGTACCCCCTGTAGTCCGGGAATGCCCCATGCAACTTTGTGTCCGGCGAGCAGTCCCTGTTCGCGGTACACCAGTTCAACCCGCCGTGGGTCGTCGACCGGCAGTCGAGCCAACTCGATCTGCACGCGGATGAACTCGGCCCGCTCCGCCTCGCCGTGTTCGTCGAGGAAGTCGGCGTACACTAACCGCGGCAGGTCGTCGTCCGGCGCCGCGGCGATGGCGGACAGGAAAGCATCTCGGTCAGACATTTACGACACCACCTCTTCTCCGAACCGGTCGATCAGTTGGGCCCACGTCCGCCCGCGGAGGCGGTTGCCGTCAAACAGGTGCAGCGACTGCAACCGGGTCAGGTTGGTGGACCGCAGGATGACGCGGGCGGCGTCG
>CANJKY010000282.1 GCA_947474875.1 Gemmataceae bacterium | reverse complement strand
GGCGGGTCAGGCCGGACAGGTCGAGCGAGCCGGGCCACACCGGCGGGCCGTCCGGGAAGGCGAAGTCGGTGTACGTGCTCGGCTGGCCGAGCAGGGCCAGGGCGAACTCGTCCTCCTGCGGGCGGTCCCACCCGGCGGCCATGTTGTCCATCGGCCGCTTGTCCGGCAGCAGGATGGTGCCGTACCGCTTCAGCACCCCCTCGCTGAGCAGGAAGTGGCACGGCCCGAAGCACTGGAGGGTGGTCGGCGACGTGTGCCGGTCGTCCAGGATGAGCAGCTCGTGCAGCAGGGTGGTGCCCGTCCGCCAGTGGCCGAGGACGAACACCGGCGGGCGGTCGATCCGCGTCCGCCGGATCGCGTCACCGTACAGCCCGCGCTGGTACCAGCGGAGCAGGGTGTTGGCGAACGTGGTGACCGACAGGACGGCGGCGATGTACCAGTACGGCGGCTGGACGGCGAACCGGTTGGCGGCCATCATCCGCCAGAAGGCGAAGTAGTCGCACCCCTCCCAGAAGCGGGGCGACCAGGTGCGGCCCGGCTTTGTTGAAGGAGCGGTGAGAGGTGGCGGGGTCATCCGTTTGGCGTGCGCTCGCGGGTCGTCTGTTCGGCTACGATGAGGTGCTAGTGAAGCGATTCCGCCCGTCCCGACAACCGCATTTCCCGGAGCCATCCATGTCGTGTTCGCTGCTGCTCGCCCTGGCCGCGGCCGTCGCCGCCCCGATTCCGGCCGACGCCGAGAAGCCGAAGCCCCGCCCGCGGCTGACCGGCACCGTTTCGATTCCGGCCCAGGTGGACGACGTGCTGTGGCTGCCGGACGGCAAGCACCTGATCCTGCGGTGCAACGACGGGGTGGCCCGCGTCGTCCGCCGCGACCAGTTCGGGGACGACGAACCGGCGGCCAGGCCGGTGGCCGAGTTCAAATTGCCGGCCGGCGGACACCACCTCGCGCTCAGCCCGGATGGTGGTGAGGTGTACGCGGTGGCGTCGGCCGGCGGGCGGCTGACCGCCGAGAGCCGCGCCCACTTCTGGAATGTGAAACGGGTGCTGGACGGGAAGGATCTGGCGAAGGCGGACCGGGTGGTGGCCCTGGACGTGGACACCATCAACACCGCCACGCTGACCGCCGACGGCCGGCGGTTCGTGGCGGCGGTGGTCGAGCCGCGGAAGGCGGCGGCCCAGCAGCAACCCGTCGGCGGCGGGTGGGGTGGCTCTCAGTCGCGGGAGTACTCGGCTCGGTTCGAGCGGGTGAGCGCGAAGACCGGCGACCGGGACGGCGAGTGGGTGAAGCTGGACGACGACACCAGCTATGCCGGCCACACCTTCGACCCGAAGGCGAACCGCCTGTTCGTGCTGCTCCACGCCGGTGACGAGTTGCTCATGCGGTGCTTCGACCTGGCCGGCGGGAAGGCGGCGTGGGAGCGGAAATTGCCCGGGCCGACGCTGAAGGGGGCGATGGGTAACCTCGTGGTCTCGCCCGACGGGAACTGGGTGGGGGTGGTGCAGCCGACGCTGTTCGCGAACCCCGCCCAGCAAGGGCCGGGCGGCAACCCGTTCGGCGGCCGCGGGGGCGGCGGACCGGCCGGTCGCCCACTTCAGGTGAGTTACTCCTCCCGTAGCGTTCCCGTGCTGCTGAGCGCCAAGACCGGCGAGCCGGTCGAACTGCCGGCCGACGACATCACCCACACGCAACTGTTCGGCTTCTCGGCGGACGGACGGTTGATGGCCGGCACCGTCCACCGCGACACCGGGGTGTCGCAGACGGTGGTGTGGGACACGAAGACGGGGCAGGTGGTGAAGGCTTGGGCCGGTCGCGGGGACGTCCACCTGGCGTTCGCCCCTGCCGGGCATGAACTGCTGGCGGTCGAGCGGGAGCGGAAGGACGTGTACGGGGCGACCACGGCCGTGCCGCAAGGGTTCAGCGGCAACGGCGGGCAGCAGTGGACCACGAACCGCGAGGTGATCCGCACCGAGTTCAAGTCCACCCTCGGCGTGTGGGACCTGGCCCCGCTGGTGAAGTGACAGATTTGGAACTAACCACAGAGGCACAGAGACACAGAGAAGGCCGAAGGCAGTCTGTCTCCGAACAATCTGATTTCTTGCTTCTCGGTGTCTCCGTGCCTCTGTGGTTAATCCGCGGATTTTCCTCGACGCGCATCACCCCCGCCGGGCAGTACCCACCGATGACGCTCGCCGCCTCCCTCCGCACGCCCCGGGCCGGGGCGTGGGCCGACGCCGTACCCGACCCGGACGCCGCCCTGCTCCGGCGATACGCCGCCGACCGGGACGCGGCCGCGTTCGCCGTGCTGGTGCGGCGGCACGGCCCGCTGGTGTTCGGCGCGTGCCTGCGGACGGCCGGCCACCGGGCCGACGCCGAGGACGCCTTCCAGGCGGTGTTCCTCGTCCTCGCTCAGAAGGCCGGTCGCGTCGCCCGCCCCGAACTGCTCGGCAATTGGCTGTACGGGGTGGCGGTGCGGGTGGGGCGGAAGGCCCGGCGGGCGGCCCGCCGCCGACACCTCCGGGAGGCGGCGATGGCCGACGTTCCCCGCCCGACCCCGTCTGCCGGCTGGTCCGACGCCGCCCCGGTGATTGACGAGGAACTGGGTCGACTGGCCGAGCACTACCGCACGGCGGTGCTGCTGTGCGACGTGCAGGGGCTGAGCCGGGCCGAGGCGGCGGTGCGGCTGGGCATCCCGGAAGGCACGCTGAGCAGCCGGCTGAACGCCGGGCGGAAGAAGCTGGCCGAGCGGCTGACGAAACGGGGCGTCACGCTGGCCGCGGCGGTCGTCGGCCCGCTGCTGGCGGCGAACGCGACGGCGGCCGTGCCAGACGAACTGGCCGGGCGGCTGGCGGCATTCCTTCAACACCTGTCGGCCGGCGACCCCATCGGCGGGCCGGTCGGCGAACTGATCCGGGAGGGGTTCACCGTGCGAACGAAACTGTGGGCCGGACTGCTGGCAGCCGGAATAGGGGCGGGGCTGACGTTCGCCGCGTGGCCGGGCGGCGACGACAAGCCGAAAGCCGACCCGCCGGCGACCAAGAAGCCGGACGAGCCGAAGGCCGTCGGGAAGCCGGCGAAACCGGCCAAGGCGAAGCTGATCGACACCATCGAGATCGACACGCAGATCAGCTCCCCGTTTTGGAGCGACGACGGCAAGGTGCTGTTCGTGGACCGGGTGTCGAGCCAGATGTCCGGACGGGCGGCGTTCGGCATCACGACCCGATCCGTCACCGTCCGGGGGTACACCGCCACCGCCGACGGCAAGCGGCCGGACCGCCTGGCGGCGGAGTTCGAGCTGCCGTTAGGTGGGTTCCTCGGACTGTACGGCGGCGGTTCGGCGATCGCGGCCTACGCCCCGGCCGGCCGGCGGATCAACGCCCCGGACATGCTCGTGTTCACTCCGTTCGGAGATAACGGTGCAGGGCAGCGGGTGGCGATGTCGGGCGACGGCACCCGCGTCGAGATCGACGTGGCCGAGGTCGGGCGGCCGTTCGCCGTCAGCCCGGACGGGAAGACGGTGTTCGCCGAGAAGACCATCCCGGTGGCGGGTACCAACGGCGCCACCATCATGATCCGCGTGCTGGACCCGAAGACCGGGGACGCGGTGCGGGATCTGGGCGGGTACGGGGATGAACGACAACTCGTCCGCGCTTACAGGCTGTCGCGGGCGGCCGACCGGCTGTTCGTCTACCTTCACGGGCGGGACTATGTGACGGTCGAGTGCATCGACGTGGCGACCGGGAAGACGGTGTGGAACGTGCAGTTCCCCGATCGACCGCGGCCCACCACATCGGACGGGCGGCAGGCGCCGCTGTCGCTCTCGCCGAGCCTGCTGGTGCCGTCGCGGGACGGGAAAGTGGTGGCGGTGCATCTGACGAAAGGAGCAGACGGGGCCGAGGCGCGGGTGCTGAACGCGGCGAACGGGGAAAGCGTGGTCGAACTGCAAGGGGTGCCGGACGGCGGGGCGGCCGTCCCGCTCGACTTCTCGCACGACGGCCGGCTGCTGGTCGGGAAGACGTCGCAGCCGCGGAACCGGACCCCGGGGTTCGGCGCGGCGGGCGAAGGGGGCGGGGTGCCGGCCGGCCCGCTGGGCGGGCCGGGCGGCCAAACCGGCCCGGATCAATTGGTGGTGTGGGACTTGAAGACGGGGAAGGTGCTGCGGACGTGGGACGACCAGTTGCGGGTGGAGGTGGCGTTCGCCCCGGACCGGCCGGTGCTGGCGGTGGTGGAGACGGAGCGGACGATGACCGGCCCCCGCGGCGGTGGCGGTGGGTTCAACGCGGACCGCGGCGGCCGTGGCGGGTTCGGCGGTGGCGGCCCGGCGGTCGACCCGAACGCCGCCCCGACGGTGACGTACCGTTCGACCATCGGGTTCTGGGATCTGGCCCCGCTGGTGAAGTGACCCGACTTGGACCGCGGCCGTCCCGGCCGCAGCGGGCCGGAGGCCCGCGGTCCAAGAATCCGGCGGCGGGGCTCACCGACCTCACGGTCGGCTCGGCCCGCCCTACAAGCGGCGGTTTTGTAGGGCGGGCCGCCGTCGAGCGGAGCGAGACAAGCCCCGCCGCCTCGTCCGAAGACCTACGCCCGGACCGCCGAAACATTTCTTTTTCCCTTGACACTTCCCTGGCAGCATTGCTACTGTTCTAGCAAGGTAGTACACCTCGCCTCGCAGTCAGAAAAACTATGGCTATCCGCGTCGAGACGACCTCGACGGTGCCGATCTACGAGCAGATCGCCGACCAGATCGTGTTCGCCGTCGCCACCGCCGACCTACAGCCCGGCGACCCGGTGCCGAGTGTCCGCGATCTGTCGGTCCAACTCACCGTCAACCCGAACACCGTCGTCCGCGCGTACCAGGAGCTGGAGCGGATGGGGGTGATCGAGCCGGTCCGCGGGCGGGGCATGTTCATCACGTCCGACGCCGCCAAGACGTGCCGCGACCGCCGCAAGGAGCTGATCCGCGACACGGTGAAGGCGACGGTGCGGGAGGCGGTGTCCGCCGGGCTGACGGCCGACGACCTGCACGCCCTGATCGACGCCGAGTGGCCGCATCCGATCCGCAACGGCAGCCACAAGTCGAAGTGAAATCGCTGAAACACCCCGTACTCGCCGTCGTCGAACTTCCGGAGCCAGTCATGTCTCAGTTGCCGGCCGACGCGATCTTCATCGACAAGCTGCTGGTCCGCTACCGCGGCAAGCCGGCGGTGGACGGCCTCAGCTTGCGGGTGCCCCGCGGGTCGGTGTTCGCCCTGCTCGGCGACAACGGGGCGGGCAAGAGCACCACCATGAAGGTGCTGACCGGCCAGTTGCGGCCGGACGGCGGGCGGGCCGAACTGCTCGGCCTGGACTGCTGGAACGCGGCCGACACCCTACGGCACAAGGTGGGGTACGTGCCCGACCGGCCGAAGCTGTACGACTGGATGACCGTGTCCGAGATCGGCTGGTTCACCGGGGCGTTCCACCAGCCGGGGTTCCGCGACCGCTACCTGGACTGGGCCGGACGGCTGGCGCTGGACCCGAACAAGAAGCTGAAGGACTTCAGCAAGGGCGGGTACGCGCGGGTGAGCCTGGCCCTGGCCCTGGCCGCCGACCCGGAGGTGCTGCTGCTGGACGAGCCGACGTCCGGGCTGGACCTGCACACCCGCCGCGAGTTCCTGGCCAATCTGGTGGACTTGGCGGCCGAGGGGCGGACCATCCTCATCTCCAGCCACAGCATCAGCGAGCTGGAGCGGTTCGCCAGCCACGTCGGCATCGTGCAGCACGGCAAGATCACCCACGCCACCACCCTCGACGCCCTCCGCGGGCGGTTCCGCCGGGTCGGGTTCCGGTACGACGGCAGCCCGCCGGACCT
>CANJKY010000281.1 GCA_947474875.1 Gemmataceae bacterium | reverse complement strand
GCCTTCTCGCGGTGGAAGCCGTCGTTCGGTGGCCCGCCGGCCGCCGACCACTACCTCGGGAAACTCGTCCCCGGCCTCCGCGCGGCGGGTCTGGTGCCGGTGCCGGTCGCGATGCCCGACCTGCCGACGCTGCCGCACAAGGTGGTCAACGGGGTGAAGGAGTACGAGCTCCGCTGCACGCCGGTGAAGCGGGAGTTCCTGCCCGGCCAGCCGATGGCCGTGTGGGGGTACAACGACTCGATGCCCGGGCCGCTCATCGAGGCAACGCAAGGGGACCGGGTGCGGTTCGTCGTCCACAACGAGCTGCCCGAGCCGACCACCGTCCACTGGCACGGGCTGGAGCTGCCGGTGGGGATGGACGGGGTGCCGGGGCTGACCCAGGACCCGATCATGCCCGGCAAGTCGTTCGCGTACGAGTTCGACCTGCACCAGGCCGGCACGTTCTTCTACCACTCGCACTTCCCGATGCAGGAGGCGTTCGGGCTGGTCGGCGGGTTCGTCATCCACCCGAAGGTGGCGTTCGAACCGCCGGTCGACCGCGACTTCTTCCTCGTCTTCCAGAACTTCCACATCGACCCGAACCAGTTCATCCCGGACTCGATGGCGATGGACTGGAACTGGCACACCATCAACGGGCGGAGCGGGCCGTTCACCACCCCGCTGGTGGTGAAGCACGGCGAGCGGGTGCGTGTGCGGCTGCTGGACTTCAGCCCGCAGCAGCACCACCCCATCCACCTGCACGGGCACACGTTCTGGATCACCGGGCACGAGGGGGCCCGCATCCCGGCGTCGGCCTGGGTGCCGCGGAACAACGCCCTCATCGCCGTCGCCCAGGCGACCGACTTCGAGTTCGTGGCGAACAACCCGGGGGACTGGATCTTCCACTGCCACATGGTGCACCACATGATGAACCACATGGTGCGGCAGGTCGGCCCCCGCATCCGGGACGACTCCGACGTGGCCGACTACCAGGCCCAGCTAGCCACCCGCCCGCGGGTGCGGCCGGACTTCGCCACCGACCCCGGCTGGCGGACCGCCGGCTACCCGCAGCGGATGCAGAACATGCACATGACCGAGGAGATGATGAAGCGGGTGATGGGCCGGCGGGAGGTGCGGGGGATGCGGAAGGAGTGGCACACCGGCGTGCACGGGCTGATGACCGTGCTGCGGGTGCTGCCGCCGGAACTCTACGACCTGGTGATGACCGGCGACCGGGAGGTGAAGCCGGGCGCGGTGTTCGACCGCATCGTCAACGGCGACTACGCCAAGGACTACCAGAAAGGATAACTCGATCGCTGACTCTTGGGGCTGGAGGCGCAGCCGAGTCTGGCGTCGCAACTGACGGCCACGAACCTCCCCCGGTGTTCGGCCTCCAGCGCGGGCTGGAGGCGGTCGGCGTAGAGTTGCTTGGCCCGGTCGATGACGGACCGCGTGTCGGCCGAGATCATGATCACCCTCCGTCGGCTGTCGTCATTCTACCCGCCTACACCCCCGCGTTCGCCTTCGTCACCTGGTCCATCGGCGGGCGTTTCAGGTGGTGGCCGGTGGCCTGTTGGTAGGCGTGGGCGACGGCCATCAGCGTCGTCTCGCCGTGGATCTGGCCGGTGAACACCAGCGCCGACGGCGTCTCCACGGCGTTCTCCCCCCGCCCCTTCACCAGCCCGTTCGGCAGGCACACGCTCGGGTGCCCGGTCAGGTTGGTGATCTGCAGGTCGTTCCCGCCGACGTACACGTCCACCGTCTTCATCACCTCGGCCATCTTCTCCATCAGCTGCGTCCGCAGGCGGTTCGCCCGGATGTACTCCACCGCGGTGATGAACTGCCCCTGCTGGAACGTGCCCCGCCACGCCGCCCCGTACCCGTCGCGGATGCCCCCCCGCGGCAGTTCGTCGAACGCCGCGGTACACTCGGCGTTCAGGATGGTGGACACGATCCGCAGCGCCTCCTGCTGCGGCAGCTTGATCGGCACCAGTTCGCACCCCAGGTCTTTCAGCGCCTTCAACTCCGCCCGCTCGTCCGCCTTCCGCTGCCCCTCGATGTACCCCACCTTCAGCCCCTTCAGGTCCACCTTGCCGGGCCAGTCGAACGGCCGGTCCACGGCGGTCGGGTCGGCCGGGTCGGCCCCGTGGATGGCCCCGAACACCAGGGCGGCGTCCTCCACGCTGCGGCAGATCGGGCCGATCTTGTCCATCGTCCAGCACAGGGTCATGCACCCGGCCCGGCTGACCCGGCCGAACGTCGGCCGCAGGCCGGTGGTGCCGCAGCGGGTGGACGGGCTGACGATGCTGCCTAGCGTCTCGCTGCCGATGGCGAACGGCACCAGCCCGGCGGCCACGGCCGAGCACGAGCCGGCGCTGCTGCCGCTGCTGCCCTGCTTCACGTTCCACGGGTTGCGGGTCATGCCCCCGAACCACTGGTCGCCCATCGCCAGCGCGCCGAGCGTCAGCTTCGCCACCAGCACCGCCCCGGCGTCGTCCAGCTTCTTCGCCACCGTCGCCTTCGCCTCGCCCAGGTCTTGCCCCTTGTAGTGCTCCGCCCCCCACGTCGTCTTGAACCCGGGGTACGCGATCAGGTCCTTCGCCCCCCACGGGATGCCGTGCAGCGGCCCGCGGTACTGGCCGGCGGCGAGCAGCTTGTCGGCGGCCTCGGCCTGCTTCAGCGCCAGCTCCTCGGTGAGCGTGACGACGCACAACAGCGCCGGGTCGTACTTCTTCAGCCGGGCCAGGGCTAGCTTGGTGAGTTCGACCGACGACACCTTCTTCGTGCGAATCAGTTCGCCCAGGGTGGCGACGGAGGCGAACGCCAGGTCATCCTCCGATTCCGGCTTCTTGGCGTCGAGCTTCGGGGCGGCCACGGTGCCGCGGCCGGTCTGGGGGGTGGCGGACTCGATCGGCTTGAAGTACAGGGCCGGAGCGACGCTGTTCGGCAGCGGGTCTTTCCGCACCGCGGCGAGCTGTCCTATCGACCGGGTGAGCGCCGCCGCCACCGCCTTGCGGTCGTCGTCCGACAGCGTGATGCCGGCCACCCACTCGGCGTTCTTCACCATCTCGGCGGTGATCGTCTTCGGCTTCTCCGGCTCCTTCTTCTCCGGTTCCTTCTTGTCGTCGTCGAGGCGCTCGACCTCGGCGGCGGCGGCCCGGTGGAAGGTGGCGGACCCGATGCCCAGGGCGGACAGGGCGGCAAACAGTTCGCGGCTAACCAAAGACAATCGCTGATGTCATCCCCGCATACCTTACCGCCCCGCGGGTTCGGCCGCCGGCACAAAATTCGTGAACTACGGTTGACGCGGACCCCGCCCCGAGGCCCGTCATGCCCCGTCCCGGCTTGCGGCACTGGCCGTTCCTGCTGCCCGTCGTGTACTTCGCCGTCATCTGCTGGCTACAGCCGGCCGACCGGTTCGTGCCCCCCGGCGGGCTGCCGGCCGGCGACACACGCTATCCGGTGACCGGCGGGTGGGCGCGGGTGGTGTACGAGGACGTGGACAACGCCGCATTCGTGCTGCGGTCGGTGAACGCCGAACAGGGGCGGCTGGGCGGGCGGCCGGACGAACCCGACGGCATCGAGCCGGCCGACTTCCCCGAGTACGCCGCCGGCCACCCGCCGCTCGAACCGCGGTACTTCACCGACTACCCGCCGCTCGCCCTGTACCTGTTCCGCGGTGGGTTCCGCCTGTCCGGCCCGCCGGCCGGCCCGGTCAACTCGGCCGTGCTCGACTCGAACTACTTCAACGTGGCACATTACGAGCCGGCGTCCGAGTTCGACCGGCAGTTGTGGCGGTCGTTCCGGGTGTCGCAGCGGATTTACTCGGCCGTCTTCCTGGCCGCCCTGCTCGGGGTGATGTGGCTGACCCACAACGGCGTGGGGGCGAACGGCCGGGCGAAGGGGCCGGTGTGGTTGCTGGTGCTGCCGGGGGTGCTGTACTTCGCCGGCTGCCGGTACGACATCCTGCCGGCCGCACTGACCCTGTTCGCAATCGCCGCCACCGACCGCCGCCGTCCGCTGCTGGCGGCCGTGCTGCTCGGGCTGGCGACGGCGCTGAAACTGTACCCGCTGGTGGTCGCCCCGATCCTGCTGCGGGCCGCCGCCGGGTCGGTGCGGGAGGCGGTGAAGTGGTGTGCCGCGTTCGCCGTCCCGCTCGTCGCTTCGTACCTGCCGATGCTGCTGACCGACGGCGTGCAGGGGGTCCTCGGGCCGTTCAAGTTCCAGATGAGCCGGCCGGCCGAGCAGTGGTGGATCTTCTACGGGCGGGTGATCCCGGCCGGGCTGGCGCTGGCCGGCGGGCTGAGTTCGCTGTTCCGGGCGGTGGTGCTGCTGGCGGTGGTCGGGGGGATGGCCCTCCGCCGCCCGCCGGACGTGGAAAGTCTCCTCCGCCGGTGTGCGGTGGCGGTGCTGCTATTCATCTCGCTCCAGGTGTTCTTCTCCCCGCAGTGGTGGCTGTGGGCGGCGGTGCTGCTGGTGCCGCTGGCCAGCCGCAGCCCGCGGCTGGCCGCCGCGGTGGTGCTGTCCGACTTGATCATCTACCTCGGGTTCCCGGTGGTGTTCGACCTGCTGGCGTTCAACGGGCTGGGGGCGGACCGGGCGTCGTCCGACCGCGTCGGGGAGGCGCTGCGGGCCGGGCTGGTGTACGCAAGGGCGGCGGTGTGGTTCGCCATCGCCGCGGGGCTGCTGCGGCAGGAATTGAAGGCGGCTACGGTTCCGGCGGTGACGGCGGCACCGCAGCCGGTGCCGGTGGGCGTGTGGTGATTTCGTTGGTGTCCGGCCTGCAGGCCACTCTTGGGACCATACAAGACGGGCTGAAGCCCGGACACCAGCGAAGCACTCACCCCCGCCGCACATGGCTCTCCAGGTCGAATTCGCTCACCAGCTCGTCCACCCGCCGCTGCACCCGGTCGAACATCGCCGCAGTCATCACCAGTGTCACCTCCACCCGGTCCGGGTCGCGGGGGTCGGGCGGCAGGTCCGGCAGCGGCTCGAACCGCAGGGCCGCCAGGGTGGTGTCGTCGAACCCGGTGTCGTCCCGTTCGGGCAGGTCGGCCAGCTCAGTCAGCAGGTCGGCCAGCTTGTCCGTGTCGTACCGGTTCTGGGCCTCCTGGTTGTTCAGCACCACGTTCAGCGCCTTCTCCTGGGCGTCGGTCAGCCGCACCACCGACACCGGCACCTCGGTGTACCCGAGTTCCTTCAAAATGCTCAGCCGCAGGTGCCCGCCGACCACCCGGCCGGACAGCTCGTTCCACACCAGCGGCTCGACCAGCCCGAACCGCTCCAGGCTGTGCTTCAGTTTGCGGTACGCCTGGTCGGTCGGCTTCAACGCCCGTCGCGGGTTGTACGGGGCCGGGGTGAGTTGATCGATCGGCAACGTGCGGCACTCAAACGGCGTGGGCATGGCAAACCCTCTGAGATGTGAAATCATGAACACTATCCCGGAGGGCGGGGGCGTGAAGCGAGGTCGGTTGCAATTTCCGCTAGCCAACCCGGCGGGGGCCGCTATCATTCTCTCTTCTGTATTTCCGCGACGACCCGTGTGACCCAACCCATGTACGCGATCCTCGAAGACGGCTCCCGCCAGTACCGGGCGGAAGAGGGCAAGACCCTGACCATCGACTACCGCGAGTGCCAGGCCGGCCAGGAGCTGACGCTGGAGAAGGTGCTGCTGGTGGAGTCCGGCGGCACGGCCAAGATCGGCCAGCCGCTGGTGGCCGGGGCGAAGGTGGTGGTGGAGGTGGTGGACTTCCCGACCGTCAAGGTGCAGACGCAGTTGTTCCGCCGCCGCAAGAACGTCCGCCGGCTCCGCGGCCACACCCAGCCGTACGTGCGGGTGAAGGTGAAGCAGATCGTCGGGTGAGTGATGACGGC
>CANJKY010000280.1 GCA_947474875.1 Gemmataceae bacterium | reverse complement strand
GACGCCCTCGACGGGATGCTCGTGGCCGACCGCTCCTCCCGGGTCCGGGCCGCCCTGCGGGCGGCCGACCCGGACCCGTTCCGGGACGCCGTCCGGGACGCCCTGGCGGCCGGGGACGCGGCCCGGACGGCCGGGCTGGCGAAGCGGCTGACCGGGCCGGACGGGGGGGCCGGCCAGCCGCCCGGGTTCGTGGCCACCCTCGGACAGGTGGCGGAGATCCCGGTCACCCTCCGGCGGGAGTTCCTCCGGCGGGCGGTACAGGACCGGGCGGGCAACCTGGCCCTGCTGATGGCTCTGGGGAGTACGTTCCCGCTCGACACACGGGTGCAAGCCGAAGACCGGATCCGGTGGTATCAGGGGGCGATCGCGGCGGCCCCCGGGTCGGCCGCGACGCACATCACCCTGGGCCGGGCCCTGGGCGACGTGGGAGACTACGACGGGGCCGTCGCCCACCACCGGACGGCCGTCGCCCTCGCCCCGGAGAACGTGGCGGCGCACATGGGCCTGGGGCTGTCCCTGCGGAACAAGAAGGACTGGCCCGGGGCGGTCGCGGCGTGGGGCGAGTGGGTCCGGCTCGACCCGAAGAACCCGTGGGCGCATGGCAACCACGGGGTCGCCCTGTGGCAGACCCGGGAGCACGACCGGGCGGTGGCGGCGTACGTGGCGGCGATCCGGCTGGCCCCGCAACTCACCCGACTCCGGGAGGAACTCGGGCAGAAGCTCCGAACCCTGGAGCAACGCCCCCGTGAGGCCAGACCCTGGGAGGTCATCCCCCCGCCGAATGACCCGGACGCCCACGCCGCCCTGGGGGCCGTCCACTGGGCCCTGCGGGACTTCCCGCGGGCGGTCACGGCTTACGAAGCGGCCGTCCGGCTGGCCCCGGAGTCGGGCCGACTCCGGGAGGAACTCGGGGCACTGTACCTGGACACCGGGAACCCGGACAAGGCGGCACTGATGTATGAAAAGGGTCTGGAGCTCAGCAAGTCGGTGCTCGGACCGGGCCACCCGGACGTCCTCCGGATCATGAAAGACCTGGGTGCGGCGTACAGCGCCGCCGGAGCGGGGGAGAAGGCGTCCGACACACTGACCGCGTTCGTAAACGGAATGCGGAACGAGCTCTCGCACCATCCCCCGCAATTCGCCTTGCTACTCGCCCAGGTGTCCCTGGAACTGCTCCGGTGCGACCAGTTCGCTACGGCCGAGGCGCTGCTCGGCGAGTGTCTGGCCATCCGGAAGAATGCTGAGTTGGACGCCTGGTCCACGTTCAACACCCGGTCCATGCTCGGCGGGGCGCTGCTCGGGCAGAAGAAGTACGCGGCCGCCGAACCGCTGCTGGTAAGCGGGTTCGAGGGGATGAGGCAGCGGGAGAAGGCCATCCCGCCGCTGGGGCGGAACCGCCTGCCCGAGGCGCTCGACCGGCTGATCGACCTGTACACCGCCAAGAACGAACCGGCCGAGGTGGCGAAGTACAAAGAGTTGCGGGCCAAGTACCGCGAAGTGCTGCCTGCCCCGCGGCGGCAGTAGGACGCGACCCCGGAGACGACCATGCCCCGCCACCGCCCAGATGAAGACGACAGCGACGAGTTCGACCTGCCGGACGGGGTGTACCACGACGACGAGCCGGCAACCGTCCCGTGCCCGTACTGCCGCGAGCCGGTGCCCGAGGACGCCCAGTATTGCAGCCGGTGCGAGAACTACCTGTCGGCCGAGGATGCCCCACCCTCCCGAAAGCCGGTGTGGATCTGGGTCGGTCTGATCGTTTGCCTCGTCCTGGCCGTGCTCATGGCCCTGTCGTGATCTCGTTTTGGACCGCGGGCCTCCGGCCCGCTGCGGCCGGGACGGCCGCGGTCCAAAAGCCCGCCCACCCCTCTTTGTAACACCCGCCGGCGTTCGCCGAAATTCCCCTTGACCTGTCCGGCCTCTTCGCCTAAAACTTTAGGCGTTAGGTTCCCCGCCCCCGTCGAGGCACGCCGTGGACGACCTGCCGACCCCCACCCCGCGGGAACTCGAGCTGCTGAAAGTGCTGTGGGAGCACGGGCCGAAATCCGTGTCCGAAGTTCACCGCCTGCTCGTCACCTCGGACGGCAAGCAGCCGGCGGTGAACACCGTGCAGACGCTCCTGCGGATCATGGAAACCAAGGGGCTGGTCCGCCACAAGGCGGAGGGCCGCACGTTCATCTACCAGGCGCGGTTCAGCAAGGAGGAGTCGGCCAGCCGGTTCCTCGACCGGGTGTTCGACGGGGCCGCTTCGCAACTGGTACTCAGCCTGCTGAAAGCCGAGAAGATCCCGCCCGAAGAACTGGAGCAGATGCGGGCGCTGATCGCGGCGGCGAAGAAGTAAGGGGGACTAAAGTGTGTTCCACTCGCGGAGCGAGTGGAACACACTCGGATCCTGGGAGGGGCTGCCATGAGCGGGTTCTGGGTGGCGGCGGGCGAGTGGTGGGTCCACGCGGCGGCCGCCGGCGGGGCGGTGCTGCTGCTCGGGTGGGCGACCGTGCGGCTCGTCCGGCAGCCGGCCCGCCGGCAGCAGGCGGCCGGGTGGGCGGTCCGCGGGGCGGTGCTGACGGCGGTGCTGTCCGCCTTCCCGGCGTGGCTGTTGCTCCCCACCCCCGAGTGGGCGAAGGCCCCGGAGTTCAGCCCGTACCCGCCGGCGGCCGACCCGACGGTGACGGCCGCCCCGATCCTCCCCCGGCCGCCGGTGGAGGCGACGCCGCGGGAAACCAACGGGGTGCCCGTCGTCTCGGCCCCGCCGATCTCCGCCCCGGCGGCGGTGATCGGCCCGCGGCTTGCGGAACGTCCGATGAACCCGTTCCGCGGGGACGCCGAGTGGGTGCTGGTGCCGGCGGACATGATCCCGCGGTCGGACTCCCGCCCGCCGCTCGAACCGCTGCCCGAAGTGCCGGCCGTGGCCGATTCGAAGCCGTCCGCCCCGGCCCCAACCCCGGCGGTCGTGCCGGCCCCGCCGGCCGCCGGGCCGACGGTGTTCGACCGGGTGGTGCCGCTGCTGGTGTTCGCGTACTTCGTGGTCGCCGGGGTGCTGCTGCTGCAACTGGTGCTCGGGCACTTCGTCCTGGTGCGGCGGGCGTGGGCGGCGGTGCCGCTCACCGGCAAGGCGCGGTGGGTGTTCGACCGGTTGGCCGAGTCCGTCGGGGTGCGGCCGCGGGCGCTGGTGAGCGACACCATCCCGTCGCCCATCTGCTTCGGGTTCGCCCGCCCGACGGTGCTGCTGCCCCGGCACCTGGCCGAATCGCTCGGCGAGGACGAGCTGCGGTGGGTTCTGGCGCACGAGCTGGAGCACGTCCGCCGCGGCGACCACCGGTCGGCGTACTGGGCCGGGGTGGCGCGGGCGGTGTTCTTCTTCGTCCCGTGGCTGTGGCCGGTCCGCCGGGAGTTGGGGCTGGCGCAGGAGTATCTGGCCGACGCGGCGGCGGCCGAGGCGGGCGGACGGCCCGTCGACTACGCCGCCTTCCTGGTGAACCTGTCGGGCACGCCGCTGGAGCGGCGGCTGGCCCGCCCGTCGCTCGCCTCCACCGGGGTGCGGGCGGCCAAATCCGATCTCTTCCGGAGGGTGAACATGCTGTTGAACCGAGACACGAACCTGGAACGGCGGGCGCCCCGCCTGTTCGCGGCGGCGGCCGGGGCCGGGGTGCTGGCGGCGGCCGTCGGGCTGTCCGGCGTCGGGTTCGCCGACGAGCCGAAGAAGGAGAAGGAGCCCGAGGTGCGGGTGGCGGTGGCCGTCGCCCCGGACGAGCCGCCGGCCCCGCCGACGCCCCCCGCCCCGCCGGCCAAGGCGGCGGACGTGAAGAAGCTGAAGGCGGACATCGAGAAGGCGATCAAGGACGGGAAGGCGGACGAGGCGCAGCGGCTGCTCGACCGGCTGGAGAAGGCGGTCGCCCCGCCGGCCGTGCCGGCGCCGCCCGCCCCCCCGGCCGGCGCCCCGCGGATCGCCGTCCCGCCGGCGCCCCCGGCCCCGCCGGTGGTGGTCGGGCAGCGGGGCGACTGGGGCGGGTTCCCCCAGGGCCAGGCGTTCGGCGGCCAGCAGAACTGGGCCCGCGGGGCGGCGGCGGTGGACCTGAAGAAGCAGTTCGACCAGCAGATGAAGGACTTCGACAAGGCGATCAAGGACGCCAAGGACGACGACGCCCGCGAGCAGCTGACCAAGGCGCGGGACGAGTACAAGAAGGCGATGGAGGAGGCGGTGAAGAAGGCGGACGAGGCGAAGGCGGACATCGAGAAGGGGCAGCAGATGAACCGCGCCGGGCAGCAGCGGATGCAGGAGGTGATCGAGGCCCAGCGGCGGCTCCAGCAACAACTGATGCAGAATCTGGGGCGGGACTTCGACCGGTTCCAGCTCGACCGCCTGCAGAACCTACAGATCGACCCGAACCTGTTCGGCAACCTGCAGGGCGGCGGGTTCGTGCTCCAAGGCGGTCAGTTCCAGCCGTTCGGCGGGTTCGCCGGGCCGAACGCCGCCCAGCCGCGGCTGGGGGTGCGGGTGGACCGGGTGTCGCCGGTGCTGGCCGAGCAGCTGGACCTGCCGAAGGACACCGGGCTGGTGTTGGCCGAGGTGATGCCCGGGCTGGCCGCCGACAAGGCCGGGCTGAAGAAGAACGACGTGCTGCTGAAGCTGGCCGGCAAGGACGTGCCCACCGACCCGGAGGCGTTCACCGCCGTCGTCGGCAAGCTGAAGGGCGGGGAGAAGGTGGACGCGGTGGTGCTGCGAAAGGGCAAGCAGACGACGGTGTCCGGCATCGCCCTGCCCGAGGCGAAGAAGGCCGAGGCCGGCGGGTTCAACCCGTTCGGCGGCGGGGCGAACAGCTCGGTGCAGATCCAGGTGAACGACGAGGACGTGACCATCAACGCCACCGCCGACGGCACCGGCTACGCCGTCACCGGCCGGTTCGAGAACGGCAAGCTGGTGCCGAGCAAGATCACCGTCACCGAGGGCAAGGACGCGAAGACGTACGAGTCGCTGGACAAGCTGCCGGAACAGCACCGCGGGGCGGTGGAGAAGCTGATGGGCCGCGTCCGCGGGCTGAGCCGCTGAGTTCAAATCCGATCCCACGCTGCCGACGCCCGGGGTGACCGCCCCGGGCGTTTTCGTTTTCACCGCCCCAACCGCCCCAACCCGACGCGGGGGAGTTTGCCGGTCGGCGAATTGCGCGAGGATGCGTCATCCGGCGGGCAGTTTGCCGCCGAAGTAGACGAGGTGAACGACCCGCGAGCCGGCCGGTGGTGCCGGTTCCGTCGATCGCGCCGATCCGACCACACAACCAGGATGACCGCCATGTACCGCGCGCGTGTCGCTTTGCCGGTGTTGCTCGGGGTGATCGTGGCGCTGTGGGGGTGTACCCCGCCGCAGAACCCGACCGCCGACCGCTCGCTCGAGACGCGGGTGGCCAAGCTGGAGAAGGAGCTGAAGGCGGCGCAGGAGCAGGTGACGGCGCTCGGCGCCCAGGTGCGGGTGGAGCAGGCGAAGACGAAGGAGGTCGAGAAGGAGCGGGAGGACCTGCGGGCCGCCCTGAAGGTGCGGGCGGACGAACTGGCCAAGTCGCAGGGGGAACTGGACTCGGTGCGGAAGGGGCTGCGGGACCTGCTCGGGCGGGTGGACGCCGCCCTCGCCCCGGCGGCCGGCAAGCCGACCCTGGCCGACGTGTCGTCCCTGCCGCCGATCGAACTGAAGTAACATCCAAAGCCCACGGACGGCCGTCCGTGGGCTTTTTTCGTCACCCGTACACGCTGCCCAGGGTGCCGCGGAACCGCTCCACGCTCGCCCGCACCTCGGCCGTGCCGGCCTCGTGCGTGTCCCACCCGAGCGGCTCCACGTTCACCCCCTCCAGCACCTTGTACGTGCTGAAGAAGT
>CANJKY010000279.1 GCA_947474875.1 Gemmataceae bacterium | reverse complement strand
TGGACAAGGCGGAGGAGCAGTCCAAGAAGATGCGGGAGATGTTCGCCGGCGGCGGCGGCCCGCCGGACCGTGAGGTCATGCAGAAGATGATGGAAGACGGGCGGAAACTGGGCGAGGAGGCGAAGGCGCTGGCCGAGAAGACGCTCACCCCCGAGCAGGTGAAGCGGGCCAAGCAGATCGAGGTGCAGGTGATGGGCCTGCGGGCGTTCGCCAACGAGGAGGTGGCCAAGGCGCTGAAGGTGACCGACGACCAGAAGGAGAAGGTGAAGGGGATCATGGAGGAGTACGGCAAGGAGTCGGCGGACCTGCGGCAGGAGTACGGCATCCGCGGGTTCGGCGGTGGCGGTGGCGGCGGCGGGAACGTCGACCAGGCGAAGATGGCCGAGTACCAGAAGAAGAACAAGGCGCTCACCGACGAGACCACCGAGAAGGTGATGAAGGCGATGACCGACGAGCAGAAGAAGGCGTGGAAGGAGATGACCGGCGAGCCGTTCGACACCACCAAGCTGATGCCGCGGCCGATGCGGCGGGACAACTGAGCCGTTACACTCGACGACTTGTCCGACCGGCGCGGCCGGGGCACAATGGCCCCGGCCGTGTTCGTTTCCCCCGGCCCCCTTTCCCCGGTGCCCCATGACCCGCGTTGCCCCGATCGGCCTGCTGTCCGTGCTGCTGCTCATCCCGGCCCGCGCCGCCGACCTGCCGGCCGACGCCGACAAGCGGGTGAAGGAGTACGAGGCCCAGCGGGAGGCCATCCGCAAGAAGGCGGACGACGAGGCGGCCGCCGCCCTCGCCCGGCTGGTGGCCGACCTGACGGCGCTCCAGGAGGTGTACGAGAAGGGCGGGAAGAAGGACGAGGCGAAGGCGGTGGCCGACCGCATCGTCCGGCTCGGCCGCGACGCCGACCGGGCGGCCAACGTGCTGGTGAACGGCAGCTTCGAGGAGGGGCCGGAGGCGGCGGCCGGCGGGTTCACCCCGGTCGGGGCGGAGTCCACCGCCATCAGAGGGTGGAAGGTGACCACCGGGTCGGTGGACCACATCGGCACCTACTGGAAGGCGGCGGACGGCGACCGCAGCCTGGACCTGAACGGGAACGAGGTGGGGGCCATCGCCCAGACGTTCAAGACGATCAAGGGGCAGAAGTACCGGGTGACGTTCGCGCTGGCGGCGAACGCCGACGCCGGGGCCGAGTCGATGAAGGTGAAGGTGTCGGCGGCCGGCAAGTCGGACGAGTTCACGTTCGAGAAGAAGGAGGTGAGCCGGGAGAACATGGGGTGGGTGATCAAGGCGTGGGAGTTCACCGCCACCGACGACGAGACCACCCTGGAGTTCACCAGCCTGCACACCGACGAGCCGTTCTGCGGCCCGGCCCTGGACGACGTGATCGTCGCCCCGATCAAGAAGTAACCGGCAGGGCCGGAAGGCAGCGGCGGGGTTCCCATCTGCCCCCTTCCCCGCCGCTCGCAGGACAAGCCAATCATCACCCGGAAGTAGGCACTCGGCCACCGACCGCAGGTCGGGCAGGAACTGTATCGCCTCATCGCATCCTTGAACGGGTGCGCGAAAACGTCTGAAAATCAGGCGCCGCGTTCACATCTTTGCCGACAGGGCGGTGGACTGCCGAGCAGGTGTAAGTAATCTTCCCTGGCCCATCGCCCCGTCGCCCACGCCTGACTCCCACCGGCATTCTTCAAAACCCGACACTCGTCGGGCCGGGGGAGCGTGCGCGCTCCGGTTCCCAACTTCAGGGTCTCTGTCCATGCAAGCTGTTTTGCGTCGTTGGCTCAAACTCGAATTGATGGAAACCCGCGACGTGCCCGCCGTGTGGTACGTCGATCCGGCCGGGTCGGACTCCAACCCCGGCACCCCCGCCGCCCCGCTGCAAACCCTCCAGCGGGCGGCCGATGTGGTCAACCCCGGCGACACGGTGAACGTCCGCGGCGGCACCTACCGCGGGTTCAACCTCACCCGCAGTGGCTCCGCCGCCGCCCGCATCACCTTCCAGGTGGACCCGGCCGCCGCGAAGGGGTCGGTGGTGGTGAACCAGCCGAACGGGTGGAACAACCGGGACGGCATCAACCTGGAAGGGGCGAGTTACATCACGGTGGACGGATTCACCGTGCTGGATCAGCCGCGGGCCGGCATCCGGGCGGTGAATGACCAGTTCGTCACCATCAGCAACAACCGGGCCGACAACAACGGGGACTGGGGCATCTTCACCGGGTTCAGCGACGACCTGACGGTGGAGAACAACGAGACGTCCCGGTCGGTAAGGCAGCACGGCATCTACGTGTCGAACAGCGGGGACCGGCCGACCGTCCGCGGCAACCTGGTGTGGGGGAACGCGGCCAGCGGTATCCAACTGAACGCCGACGCCAGTATGGGCGGGGACGGGGTGATCTCGAACGCAATGATCGAGCGGAACGTGATCCACGACAACGGGCGGATTGGCGGGGCGTCCATCAACCTGGACGGGGTGCAGAGCAGTACCGTCCGGAACAACCTGATCTACAACGCCCTGGCCAGCGGCATCGCCCTGTTCCGGATCGACGGGGCGACCGGGTCGCGGAACAACCTGGTCGAGAACAACACCGTGCTGGTGAACAACCCGGCCACCCCGACCAACGGCCGGTGGGCGGTGACGGTGAGCGACGGCAGCACCGGGAACACGCTGCGGAACAACATCCTGTACAGTTCGCACCCGTACCGCGGGTCGCTGGCCATTACCGCCGACAGCTTGCCCGGCACTGTGAGCAACTACAACGTGGTGGAGAACGCGCTGGCGGCGGATGGCGACACCGCGATCAGCCTGTCCGCGTGGCGGGCGGCCACCGGCCAGGACGTGAACTCGCTGCTGGCGGACGACCCGGCCGTGCTGTTCGTGAACGCCGCCGGCGGGGACTACCACCTGCGGGCGGGCAGTCCGGCCATCGACCGCGGCACGTCCGCCGGGGCCCCGGCGTACGACTTCGAGGGCACCCCCCGGCCAAGCGGGAACGGGTACGACATCGGTCACGACGAGTACGTGTCCGACTCGCCGCCCCCTTCCGGAGACGAATTCACCGACGACTTCTCGTCCACCACCCCGAAACCGGCGTGGCGGTTCGTGAACGGCGCGTGGACCCAGGGTGGCGGGGTGCTGCGGCAGACGACGACCGCCGCCGGCGACCCGTTCAAGGCGGTGGTCGCCGACCGCACCTGGTCGCCGGCCCAGGAGGTCACCGCGTCCGTGCGGGTGGACGCGTGGGTGAACGGGTCGTGGCCGCGGGCCGGGGTCGGGGTCCGCACGAACGCCGCCGGCGAGGGGTACAATCTGGTGTTCCGCCCCGGCAACCAGGTGCAGTTCCTGAACGACCACATCGCCTGGGGGAATGCGTTCACGTTCAACTGGTCGCCCGGCGCGTGGTACCGGTTCAAGCTCCGGGCCGAAGCCGACGGCACCCTTCGCGGGAAGGTGTGGGCGGCCGGCTCCACCGAACCGCTCGACTGGATGTTCACCCAGGCCGGGTGGACGGGCCGCACCGGCGGCAGCCCGGCTCTGAACGGCGGGTCGAACGGCGACGGGTCGTCCGCCGTGTCGTTCGACGACGTGACCGCCCGGAACGTGACCGCGTCCGGGCCGCTGTTCGCCGACGATTTCTCGGCCGGGGCGCTCGGCAGCGGGTGGGCGGTGGGCAACGGCACCTGGGGGGTGAGCGGCGGGGCGCTCGGGCAGACCTCGACGGCGGTGGTGAACGAGCGGAAGGCGACCGTCACCGGGGTGGCGGCCGGAGCGGCGGGCGAGATCGAGGCCCGCGTGCGGGTGGACTCGTGGGTCAGCGGCTCGTACGCCCGCGCCGGGGTCGGGTTGGGCACCGATGCCAACGGGTGGGGGTACAACCTGGTGTTCCGCGACGGCAACCAGGTACAGTTCCTGAACGACCGGGTGGTGTGGGGGAACGCGTTCACGTTCAACTGGACGGCCGGAACGTGGTATCACGTCCGCCTGCGGCAGGAGGCAGACGGTACCCTCCGCGGGAAGGTGTGGGCGGACGGCACGACCGAACCGGCCGGCTGGATGTTCACCCAGACCGGGTGGGCCTACCGCACCGGCTGGGCGTCGCTCAACGGCGGGTCGGCGGCACCCGGACAGGGTAACAGCACGGTGTCGTTCGACGACGTGAAGTTGTGGGCGTGACGACGAGTCGACGGGTCCCTCCCGCGGGCCGGTGGCGGACGGGTGATTTCCCGTCCGCTGCCTGCCCGCGGCCGGCGTTCTCATGAGTTGAGCAAATCTCTGCTGCCATTCAGCAGGAGATTGCCCAGCGGAATTGGGAACCATTTCGTGGCAGTGCGACAGCTAGCGAACGTCGGGCCGGTCGAGGAAGTAAGTTGGCAAACATTTTGCACACCCAACACCACTGACTGAATAAGCGACGCCCGGCTGAACAAGTCACTGCGGTCTTTCCATCCACATCTTGAGCGTGTCGGCAACACGGCGGGCAGAGCTGTCGGCCATCACGACGCCTCGCCCGGAACCGTCGTGGATTCCGGCACGTCAGGCAGGTTCGGCGAAAGGCGCAATTTTTCCTGCTCGTAGGTACGGATGCTGCAATCTACCCGCCCGGTTTGGCCGCCCCACGGCCCGAACTCACGCCACTGAGCTGCACCAGGAGTCGACGGATGGACGGATGGGAACGGCTGACGGTGCTGGCACTCGCCCTCAGCTTGGCGACCGTTGTTTACACCTACGCCGTGTACCCCGGCCTCATCTGGGTGCTGGCCCGCGTGTTCGGGCGGCCGCCGGTCCGCCCGGCCGCCACCGACGCCGACCTGCCGTTCGTGTCGCTGGTGATCGCCGCCCACAACGAGGAGGCGGAGATCGGCCCGCGGGTGGCGAACGCGCTCCAGAGCGACTACCCGGCGGACAAGTTCGAGGTGGTCATCGCGTCCGACGGGTCCACCGACCGGACGAACGCCGTCGTCCGCCAGTTCGCGGACCCGCGGGTGCGGTTGCTGGCGTTCGAGAAGCGGCGGGGGAAGGCGGCGGTGCTGAACGAGGCCATCCCGCAGGCGAGCGGCGAGGTGGTCATGCTGTCGGACGCGAACACCCACACCGCCCCGGACGCGGCCCGCAAGCTGGCCGCCTGGTTCCTCGACCCGGCGGTGTGCGCGGTGAGCGGGAAGCTGGTGCTCACCGACCCGACCGGCGGGACGAACGCCGACGGGTTGTACTGGAAGTACGAGACGTTCATGAAGCTGGCCGAGAGCCGGCTGGGCGCGCTGCTCGGGTCGAATGGGGCCATCTACGCCGTCCGCCGGCCGGCGTTCGTGCCGCTGCCGCCCGGCACCCTGGTGGACGACTTCGTGCTGCCGCTGCTGGCCAAGATCCGCACCGGCGGGCGGATCGTGTACGACCGCGAGGCGGTGGCGGTGGAAGAAACGCCGGCCGACCTGAACGCCGAGTTCCGCCGGCGGGTGCGGATCGGGGCGGGCGGGTTCCAGAGCATCGGCCTGCTCCGCGGCCTGCTGCATCCGAGCCATGGGTGGGTGGCGCTCACGTTCGCCTCGCACAAACTGCTCCGCTGGGGGTGCCCGTTTTTCCTACTCCTCGCCCTGCTGGCGAACGCCGCCCTGGCGTACCGCCCGGAGTACGCCCAACTGCTCGTCGCCCAGCTCGGGTTTTACGCGGCGGCCGCCGTCGGCTACCGGCTGCCGCTGCCGGCCCGCCCGCGGGCGCTGAAGGTGTTCCGCCTGCCGTCCATGTTCGTGCTGATGAACGCCGCGTTGTTCGTCGGGTTCCTCCGCTGGCTGTTCTCCCCCCAAACCGGCACCTGGCAGCGGACTGAGCGGCGACCGGCCGAGGTCGCCCCCGCTGAGGTCGCC
>CANJKY010000278.1 GCA_947474875.1 Gemmataceae bacterium | reverse complement strand
GGACCGAGACCCACGGTGGAGCGACGTGGGTCTCGGTCCGTCCCCGGACCGGACCCACCCTACACGCTGCTGACTGCTAACGGACGCGCCGCGTCCGAACTCCCCGGTGGGCGGAAACTGATTGCGGCAGCTGGGTCGCACAGGTATTGTTACACACTAATCGGCCCGTGCGGCCCGGTTCTGGCTCACCAAGCCGGACCACGACGCGTTCGGCGGCGGATGGAGGCTTCGGATGCGCATTGCACTCGCGGGGTTTGTGGCCGCCGCTCTTGCCTTGGCGTCAGGTGCTACGCGGGCGGATGACGTGGCCAAGGCCGAGGAGAAGCTGGGCAAGGCCCGCGAGACGTTCGCCACCACCATGTCCGGCATCCGCGACGACGTGCTGAAGCTGATCGAGGACAGGGACACGGCCGAGCGCAAGCGGCCCAACCCGGACCTCGCCAAACTCAAGACGCTCAAGGCCGAGAAGGAGGCGCTGGCGAAGGACGGCGAGATGCCCAAGTGGGTCGACGCCAAGATCACGGACCGCATCACCAAAGCCCGCAAGCCGCTGCTGGACGTGCTCATTGAAACGAAGAAGGCTTATGTCGGAGTGAGGGACGACGACAAGGCCGCAGGTGTCGATAAGGAAATCGAACAGATCAAGGCCGGGATCGTTCGCCCGGCGGACGCGGCGAAGTTCGGTGTCAAGTACTACAAGGTGTTCGACACCACCCTCACCTGGCACCAGGCGAAGAAGAAGTGCGAGCAGATGGGCGGACAGTTGGCCGTCGTCGGCTCCGCGGAGGAGAACGAGTTCGTGGCCGGCCTCGCGGCCAAGGCCAAGGTGAATGCCGTATGGCTGGGCGGGACTGACGAGAAGAAGCAAGGGACGTGGGTGTGGGTGGACGGGCAACCGGTGAAATACGACAACTGGGACCGCACAGCCCGTCAGCCGAACAACGCGGATGACGTCGAGCACTACGTCGTTCTGTTCGCCGACAAGAGTGGCCAGTGGTGGGATTACCCGAACGATCCGAAACAGCACCCCCGGCTGACGAAACCGGGTCTGCCCGGGTTTGTTTGCCAGTGGAAGTGAACCGGCGGGTAGGGCCTTACCCCGCCGCCGGCTGCCTGCCGAGCACGGACGCTAACAGAACCAGCCTCTACTTCTTCTCCACCCCGCTCGGCTTGGTCGGGTCGTTCGGCTTGCCGTCCGGCTTGACCGCCGGCGGGGTGGTGGGTTTCGGGTCGGTCTTCGGCGGGCCGCCGACCACCGCCGTGCCGCCGCTCTTCGCCGCCTTCCACGCCACCACGTCCGTCGTCAGCACCTCCACCGCCTTCGCCAGTTGCGGGTCGGTGCCCTTCGCCCAGTCGTCGGCGGTCAACTCCACCGCCACGTCCGGCGGCACCCCCTGCTTGTCCATGTTGATCGACCCGTCGCGGTACACGCCGATCCGCGGGGTGCGGAACTGCGACCCGTCGATCAGCCGGATGCCGTTGGTGAAGATCACCTGCCCGCCGGTCGACTCGCCCACCAGCTTGCCCAGCCCGGCGGTGCGGAAGGCGTGCGGGAACACCTCGGCGTCGGAGAAGCTGCGGTTGTTGATGAGCAGCGTCAGCGGCTTGGCCCACTTGCGGTCGTAGTTGCGGGCGACGAACCCGACGCCGCCGTCCCGCTGCTCGAACCGGGTGTGCTCGCGGCCGGTCAGGTAGTTCAGCACCTGGTCGTGGGTGAACCCGCCGCCGTTGTACCGCACGTCCAGCACGATCCCGTCCTTGTCGAAGTTGTCCGAGTACAGCGACCGCATGAACGCCTCCAGCCCGGCCTCGTCCATGCCGGGGATGTGCGTGTACCCGAGCTTGCCGCCGCTCAGCTTGTCCACCTGCGCGGCGTTCTTCGCCACCCACCGGTCGTACATGAGCGCCGACACCTTGTCCCGCGGGGCGGCCACCACCTCGATTTTGCGGACGTCGGACGCGCTCGGCCCGGTCTGCACGGTCAGTTGCACCCCCTCGCCGGCCTTGTTGTTCAGCAGTTTGGACACGTTCACCGCCGGCGTCAGTTGCACCCGGTCGATGTGGGTGATGACGTCGCCGGCCTTCAGGTTCAGCCCCCGCTTGTCGGCCGGCCCCCGCTTCAGCACTTCGGCGATCTTCAGCCCCGGCCCGGCGAACTTGTCGTCGAACAGCAGGCCCAGGTCGGCGGTCGGCTCGTCGGCGGTGGGCAGCCGGCCGGAGATGCCCAGGTGGGAGGCGTTCAGCTCACCGAGCATGAGCGACACCAAGGCGTACAGGTCCTCACGGGTGGCGCAGTGGCCGACCAGCGGGGCGTACTTGGCCCGCGTCGCCTTCCAGTCCACCCCGTTGAACTTGGCGTCGTAGAAGTAGTCGTTCAGCGCCCGCCAGCACTGGGCGAACATCTCGGCGAACTCCTCGTCCCGGTTCACCGACAGCTTGCACTGGAACGGCACCCGCGTCGGCTCGCCCACCGGCCCGCCCAGGCCGAAACCGCCGAAGCTGGTGCGGGTGGACCGCAGCTCGCCCGCCCCGTTCAGGAAGTACAGGGTGCCGGAACTCCGCTTCGTCCAGGTGATCTGCCGCGGCCGCTGGTTGCCGGAGGTGAGCCGGTTGACCGACTTGCCGTCGGCGCTCACCACCCACAGGTCCACCCCGGTGGCGTCGTGCGCGAACGCCACCTGCGTGCCGTCCGGGGCGATCACCGCCTCCCCGTCCACCGACAGTTGCGTCGGCTTCTCCACCCGCAGGTGCAGGTCGTCGAAGTCGATCTCGTTCTGGTCCACCTTCGTCCCCTCGCTGGCCGGCTTCTGCAGCGGCAGCAGGTGGACGGTGGGGGTGCCCCGCCGCTGGCTCTGGAACGCCAGCTTGCCGCCGCCCCAGGTGACGTCCGCGTTGTTGGTGGCGTACCGGGACACGTTCACCGCCGGCTTGGACTTGTCCGCCGGGATCAGGTACAACTCGCTGGCGAACGACCCGTCCAGCCGGCTGTATGCGATCCACTTGCCGTCCGGGCTCCACTCGTGGTCGATCACCTTCTTGTCGTCCACCAGCACCTTGGCGTCGGTGCCGTCCGGCTTCATCGTCCACAACTGCCCGCCGCGGACGAACGACACCCGGTCGCCCTTCGGGCTGAACCGCGGCTGGCTCTCCTCCTCGGCCGACTTGGTCAGCTGCGTGGTCTTGAACTTGTGCGCCTTGGTGAACGACGGGTGGTCCGGGTCGTCCGCCTCGATGGCGTACAGGTCGACGGTGCCGCCGCGGTCGGAGCAGAACAGCACCTTCTGGCCGTCCGGCGCCCAGATCGGGCTGTGGTCGGAGGCGGCGTGCTCGGTCAGCCGGGTGGCCTTGCCGCCGTCCGGCACCTTGGTCAGGAACAGTTGCCCGTGCACCACCAGCACCGCGTACCGCTCCTCCGGGTGCAGGGCGAACTCGGTCGCCTCGCGGGTGTAGGTGGTGGTGCGTTCGGTGTTCGACTTGTCGTCCGCGTGGCACTCGATGGCCAGCTTGCGGGGGGTGCCGGTGCCCTTCGTGCCGACGACGAACAGGTCGGCCCCGCACTCGTACACGATCCACTCGCCGTTGCGACTGATGCGGGCGCGGCGGATCAGGTCGTCCGTCTGCTTCGTCAGCATCTTCGGCTCGCCGGCCGCGGCCAGCCCGTTCAGCTCCTGCACCGCGATGTTCGAACAGCGGTCGGCGCTGCCGCTCTCGGTGACGTAGTACACCTTGTTCCCGTCCGGCGACCACATGGGGGAGGTGTCCTGGCCGTTGAACGTGGTCAGCCGGCGGGTGCCGGTGCCGTCGGCGTTCGCCAGGTACAGGTCGTCGTTGCTCGACCCGCGGTACCCCCGCCGCGCCCAGTTGCCCGGCCCGCGGACGAACGCCGCCTTGTTCCCGGCCGGGCTGAGGTGCAGTTCCTTCGCCTCGAAGAATCCGGTCAGCTTCTTCTCCGCCCCGCCGTCCGCCGGCACGGTGAAGATGTCCATCCCGCCGGGGTAGTCGGTGGACCGGGAGGAGGCGTACACGACGCTCTTGCCGTCCGGCGTCCACCCGTGGACGAACTCGCCGCCGCTGTCGAACGTCAGCCGCTTCGGCTTGCCGCCGACGGCCGGCACCACGAACACGTCGTAGCTGCCGTGCCGGTTCGAGCTGAACGCGATCTGCCGCCCGTCCGGGCTGAACACCGGCATGTAGTCGTGCGCCTCGTGCATGGTCACCGGCCGGGCCACCCCGCCGATGGCCTCGACCGTCCAGATGTCGCCCAGGTAGCTGAACGCCACCTGCTTGCCGTCCGGCGAGATGTCCGGGGTGCGGGCGAAGCGGATGGGTTCCTGGGCGGACGCGGCGGCGGCGAGGAGCAAGACCGGCAGCAGGAGGCGGGGCATTGGCAGGTAGTCCGAAGGTGAGCGCGGGGGCGGGGTTCACGGAATCGTCACGATCCGTTCACACTACCCAGTTTAACGGACGAATCGGCCGGATCAAACCGGGTTGGGCCGAACACGGGTGGCTGAAGATGTGACGACCGGGCGGACCGGAATAAACGGAGGGGGTTGATCTTCGCCGCGACTGAAAGGAGCGGTGAAAGTTTCCACCGCTCCTTTCAGTCGCGGCGAAGAGTTGTTACACGCACACTTCGAGCGTCAGGAACAGGTCCGGCTCGGTGCGGAACAGCTCGGCCGCCTTCCGCAGCGTCTTGATCCGGTCCTCGTGCCAGTGGTTTTCGAGCTGCGGCAGGGTGTCCGGGTAGGGGAACGTTTCGAGCAGGTCGCGGCGGAGGAGCATCGCCCGGATCTTGCGAATCCGCTCGTCGCCCACCACCTCGCACGTCAGGAATAGGGCGTACTTCACCGCCGTCACCTTCTCCCCGGCGTCCAGCTTGATCTGCCCGGCGACGAACTGCTCGGCCACCGCGTTCAGCACGAAGTTGAGCACGAACCAGCGGTCCTCCTTGGGGATGCGGAGGAGCGGGTCGGACACGGTACACGCCCGCGCCGCCTGCTGCACCTTCTCGATGGCCACCGGGTTGAGGAACACCTCCTCGATGGAGCGTTCCAGCACAGTGCGGATCTTTAGGAACCCGTCGGCGAAGATGTTCAGGCTGACGATGACGCGGTTGAAGAACTCCTTGCTCATCCACTCGCGACGGGCCTTGTACCGGCCGTAGTACCGGCCGAACAGGAACGCCGCCAGCGACGTGACCGCCGACACCACAACGGTGGTGACGAGCTTCTTGCCCGAGTCGTTGACCAGGTCGTCGGCGAGGTCGGCGAACGGCGGGAGCATAGGGGCGCTCGTAGGGTGGGCCGGTGACCCACCAGTTCGGACGGTGGGCCACCGGCCCACCCTACTTCTTGAAGTCGATCAGCTCGATGACGAACACCAGTGTGGCGTCCGGCGGAATCTGCCCGCCGGCCCCTTTCGCCCCGTACCCCAGTTCCGCCGGGACGTACAGCCGGCGAATGCCACCGGGCTTCATCCCCGGCACCCCCTCCTGCCACCCCTTGACCAACAGGGCGAGCGGGAATTCGACCGGGTTCCGACCTGACTTCTTGCTGCTGTCGAACTCGGTGCCATCGGTCAGCCAGCCGGTGTAGTGGACCTTCACCGTCGCTCCGGCCTTCACCTCGTCGCCCTCACCCTCCTTCACGTCCCACACCTTCAGCCCGTCCTTGCGCTCCACCCACCCCTCGGACTTCAGGTCCGGGAACTTCCACGGGTCGCCCGGATTGACCTTCCCCTTCGCCTTCGGCACCGGGGCGGCGACGCCGACGGTAGCTGAGGCGAGAATCGCTTGACCGAGGAACAAGCGGCGGTTCATCGGCGAACTCCGGTGAAGCCCGTAGGGTGGGTCCGGTCCGGTGAGGACCGAGACCCACGGGCTG